>JALHOX010000046.1:0-8463 GCA_022842805.1 Phycisphaerae bacterium
GGCCCGCGGCCCCTGCAGCGAGAGCAGTTCGCTCGCGTCGTTGGGCGGCGTGTTGAATCGTGCCGGAGCGGCGGCGGACTCGGGATAGTCGGCGGGCTTGAAGAGCGCGGTGGGCTCATAAGCATCGGCCGCCACGTCGAGCTGCAAGGTCTGCCCCGCGCGAGACGCCACCGGATGTCGCGTCGCGCCGGCGAGAAACTGCACAGTCTCCAGCATCGTGACGACGTAGCTGCCGTCCACCGCGCGCGGCCAGTCGTTCCAATCGAGATCCACGGTCGATGCGTAGAGCAGCACGCGGCCGCGGCCGACTTCGGCCAGGACCATCGCCGGGGAGCGATCGGCGTCGTCGAAGCGGGCGGCGACGGTGATGTTTCGCGGAACAGCGGCGTTCGCGGCGGCGGGTGCGGAAGTCGTCTCAGGATCGACCGCGAGCTTCACCCAGCCGCGAAACGCGACCTGCTCCGAGACGGTTTCTCCTTCGCCGGGCAGGAGAGCGCCCAGCGCGCTGGACTCGGCCCGCCGCAGCGCCGCCGCAGATCCCGCTTCGCCCGGAGTGCGAGTGTCAATCATCCGCGCGGGCAGCAGCTGCGCGCCCTCGGCGCCCCAGGCGCGTTCAAAGGCATCGAGCGGGCCGACCAGATCTCCCATCGACCACATCAGGCCGCCGCCGCTGCGCACGAAGCGCTGCAGCGCGCGGGCGATCGACTCATCGGGCGGCGGAATGTTTGCGAGGATCACGACGTCGTATTGCTCGAGGGCGGCGCCTGCGAGCTCGCCGACTTCGGCTTCGTCGATCACCACGCCCGACGCCAACGGCCCGGGCGGCGCGAGCGCATGGCGCAGCAGATACAGCTCATCCTGCCGCCGGTCGGTCGAGCGAGCGCCGTGAACCGCCAGCACGCGGATGGACGAGCGCACGTCGAGCGCTCCGCGCCAGACGTCGTCGAGCGGCAAGCCATCGTGCGGCGGGATGCGCACCGTCAGGCGATGAAAGCCGGCGTCGGGCACGACGATTTCGGCGGCGATCGACGCCGTCTTCTGCGATGGCGCCTGGGCGAGCCGAACGGCGGGTTGCGGGGCGTCGTCGAGGAGTACGTCAAGCAGCAGATCGCGGCGGTCATCGCGGCTGAAATTGGCCAGCTCGATCCGCAGCAGCGCGGGCACGCCGGCGACGATCCGCGGGCGCTCCAGCGTGCAGTCGAGCAGCGCCAGGTTTTCGCGGGCCGCGCCGCCCAGCGAGCCGAGGAAGACGCGCACCGTGCGATTGGCCGCGGCGCGGGCTTTGGCCAATTCGACGAGCGGCGCAAAGGGCTTGTCGGCGGCGTCGCCGGCGCTCCAATCGCTGCGCTGAAAATCAGAGAAGACGAATAGGTCGACCGGGCCTTCGAGTGGGCGAATGGCCTCTGCCGCCGCCGCGATCGCGCGGGCCGGTTCGCCGGGCAACGGCCGCGGCTTGAGCTTTCGAATCGCCTCCTCCACCGCGGGCAGGGCGCCGGCGTCGAGCCGCGCGACCGAATACACGACGGCCTCCGGCTGCGAAAAGCGGTGGATCGAAAGCGACCCGCCGTCGTCCTGGGCGGCGATCCAGCGCGCGATGCGCAGGGCGCCGTTCTGCAAGACGGCGAAATCGATCTCGCCGCCGCGGGCGTGGTTGAGGCTGGCCGAATCGTCGATCAGCACGATCCGCGCCCGGCCCTCGCCTCCGCCGAGCAGCCGCCCGACGACACCCGGCGCGACGGTCGGCCGGGCAAAGGCGAGGCCGAGCAGACCGAACGCGAGACAGCGGAGGAAGAGCAGCAGCCACTGCTCCAGCCGCGCCCGGCGGCGGTTTTCCAACTCGGCTTCGCGCAGGAAGCGCATGGCCCCCCACGGAATCCGCACGGTCGGCCGCCGCGCCAGAAAGTGAATGATGATCGGCACCGCGACCAGCGCCGCTCCGGAGAGCAGCGCCGGATTGGCGAAGGCCAGCGCGATCGGCAGCGCGCCGGCCGTCACGCGCGCTCCTCGGCCGTCAGCTCGGCGGACGGCGCCACGGGCGGTGCCTTGCCGCTGCGCCGGCTCAGATAGCCCGTCAGCGTCACGCCCACCGGCACGCTCGTGTTGACGCTGAGATAGTCGGCGCGGCGCTTGATGCAGACGGCGTGCAGCCGGGCGCAGTATCGCTCCACCGCGCGGCGATAGCTGCGTCGCAACGCTTGCGGGTCGGCCCGCAGCAGGTCGCTGTCTTCGAGTCCCTCAAAGCGCGCCGGCGAGAGAAACGGGAAATCGATCTCGTCGGAATGCAGCACGTGAAAGACCACCAACTCGTGGCCGGTCGCAGTCAGGTGTTCGACCCCATGCAGCGCCTCGTCGCCATCGGCCAGAAGGTCGGAGATCAGCACGACGATCGATCGGCGACGGAGCTCTTCGGAGAGGCGATCGAGCAGCGGCCCCATCCGCGTGCGTCCGCCGCCGCGCGTTTCTTCCAGCACTTGCAGCACGTTGTTCATCTGCGGGCCGCCGGTGGCGGCGGGAAGGGTGGCCCGTAGCTCATTGTCGAAGGCGACCAGGCCGACAAAGTCGTGCTGGTTGAGCACGACGTAGGCCAGGCTGGCGGCGAGATGCTTGGCGTATTCGAGCTTGTTCGCGCCGCCCTGGCCATAGTTCATCGAGGCGCTGACATCGAGCAGGATGTGCAGCCGCAGGTTGGTCTCTTCTTCGTATTGCTTGATGAAGAGGCGGTCCTTTCGCCCGAACAGGCGCCAATCGATGTGCCGAATGTCGTCGCCGGGCACATAGGGGCGATGCTCGGCGAATTCGACGCTGTTGCCGCGGTAAATACTGCGGTGCATGCCCGAGATCGCGCCGGAAACGGCGCGACGGGCACGCAGTTCGAGACCCGCCAGACGCGAGATCGTCTCAGGTTCTAAGTACTTGCGCGAGCTCGGCATCTTCGGCCTCGCCGGCCCCGCGGCTGGGCAGGGCCTGCAAAATGTGGGCGATCATTCGATCCGCGTCGTAGCCCTCGGCGTCGGCCGCGTAGTTGGTCAGAATTCGGTGTCGCAAAGTGGGCAAGGCCAGCGCCCGCACGTCGGCGATGCTGGCCTGGCGGCGCCCGGCGATGAGCGCTCGCGCCTTGGCGCCCAGCAGCAGGAACTGCACCGCACGCGGACCTGCGCCAAAGCTCACCATGCGATCGATGATGTTGCCCGCCGGGTTGCGCCGGCGGTCGGCGGTGGTGCCGTCGCGGAGGTACTCCATCGGCTGCGTCGCGGGGCGCGTGCAGCGGGCCAGCTCCAGCGCGTGATGCACGACGACCGAGGCCGTGGGCACCAGCCGCACGACTTCCTGAATTCGCAGGATCTCCGCCTGAGAGAGCACCGGCGCGAGCTTGGGCATGTGCGCCCCGGTGGTGCGCTCGGCGATCGCAAACTCCTCTTCATAGCTCGGATAGCCGACGCGGATCTTGAACATGAAGCGGTCTTGCTGCGCTTCGGGCAGTGGATAGGTGCCCTCTTGTTCGATCGGGTTTTGCGTGGCGAGCACGAAGAAGGGCGGCTCGAGCGGATGGCGCACGCCGCCGACCGTCACCTGCCCCTCCTGCATCGCTTCGAGCAGCGCCGCCTGGGTCTTGGGCGGCGTGCGGTTGACCTCGTCGGCCAGGATGACGTTGGCGAAGATCGGCCCCTGCAAAAAGCGGAACGACCGCTGGCCGGTGCGACGGTCTTCCTGAATGACCTCGGTGCCGATGATGTCCGAGGGCATCAGGTCGGGGGTGAATTGCACGCGATTGAACTTCAGCCCGAGGCACTGCGCCAGGCTGCTGATCAGCAGCGTCTTCGCCAATCCCGGCACGCCTTCGAGAATGACATGGCCGCGCGCGAAGAGCGCGATCATCAGCTCTTCAATCACTTCGTCCTGACCGACGATCACCGACGACAGCTCGCGCCGGATGGCGTGATAGGCGTCGCGCAATCTCTGCGCGGCCTCCAGGTCGCTCAGCGCCGCCGGCTGCACTGCCGGCGTGCTGCTCCCCTCATTCGGGCTGCCGATCTGTGTATGTTCCGCGTCCATGCCGTCTCGCTTTCCGTAGGTGCTATCGCTGCATGATCGGCAGATTCTTATGGGGCAATTGCAACACGATCAGGGCCACCGCCGTGCCGTAGGTCGTGCCCACGCGGTCGCCGTCCCATGCGCCGTCGGCCTGCTGCATTCGCAACAGATCGTCGCTGATCGCACGATAGTAGGGCAACCACTTCGCGTCGCCGGAGAGATAGTTCACCTGAGCCATATACAGGTGAGCATAAAAGTAGTGGCCGAAAGATCGCGCCGCGCGGCCTTCGCCGGGCTGCAAAGTTTCTTCGCAGAATTTCATGGCCCGCTCGGCGAGCGGATTGTCGTATTCGCCGGCGTTAAACCAGCAGGCCACCGCCGCCGCCGTGATCGCCGGACGGCTGGGGCCGCTGTCGCTCACCTGATAGCGAATCCCGCCGTCGGGATTAACGGATTTCTCCAGATATTTCATCGCATTATCGACGACTTTCTTGGGGACGGCGATGCCCGCGTTGCGACAGGCCCGCATGCCCTGCACCTGCGTCACGGTGACCGAGCCTTCGTCGCCGCCGGAGTCGGGCGTATAGAGCCAGCCGCCCGCGGCGCTCTGGCTGCGTCCGGTGAGCTCGACGCCGCGCTGCAGCGCCAGGCGGATTTCCGCGAGGCGGCGCGGGTCTTCCTCCATGCCGTAGCACTCGGCCAGAAAGAGCAGTGCGAAGCCGTGTCCATGCATGCAATGCTGCTCTTCTTCGAGTTGTGCGATCAGCCCGTCGCGCCGCGCGCTGCGAAGAATGAACGTGAGAGCCTTGCTGACGGCTTTGGCGTGCGGCCCCTGGGTCGGCGTGCTGCCGCCGGCCAGCAGCGCCAGCCCCGCCAGCGAGGTCATCGCCACTGGATAATCGCCCGAGCCTCCCGACGTGCGCCAACTGCCGTCGCCGTTCTGCGTGCGAATCAGATAATCCGCCCCGCGCTCGATCGCCGCGGATACCTCGGCGGTCATCTCGGGCGGGGCCGCCGGCCCGCGCGTGGCGCCGTC
The DNA here is from genome assembly GCA_022842805.1 of Phycisphaerae bacterium. Lineage (GTDB taxonomy): Bacteria > Planctomycetota > Phycisphaerae > UBA1845 > Fen-1342 > JALHOX01. The sequence continues at coordinate 5,069 of JALHOX010000046.1, forward strand.
GACCGGGGTCTGCGCCGCCGCGGCACAAACAAAGAACATCGCGACCATCGCCGCCGCTGGTGGATTGCACCGCATCATGGCCCATCTCCCCACGAAGACTTGCCCCAGGCCGTCAGCCGATTGCCGAGGTGGATCAGCACGTTTACCGGGGTCGCGATCACGGTCGCCTCCGGAATGCCCTCATCGACGCTGGGCGGTTCGACGGACAGCCGCTGCGGCGTACTGGTGCGCCCGGTTTCCTTGTCGATCATCATCAGCGTCCACGCCCCCGCGCCCGCGTCGCCATCGCCGTCGCCGGGTTGCACCAGCACCGGAATGACGGACGGATTTCCGATCAGGAGCTGCGGCGAGGGCATGGCGCGCGTTTGAACTTCACGCGTCCAGCGCAGCGCGCCGGTCTCGGCATCGAACGCTCGATAGGCGATCGTCGGCAACGGCTCGGCCGGACGCGACTCGACGGCGAAGACCAGCGATTCGCGCCGCGCGACCGCGAGCACATCAGACGCCTCGCCCAATCCCGCCAACGGTAACGGCTCGCCGGTCTGCACGTTCAGAGCGGCCCACCCCGGACCATCGGTGCGGTACACCACCGCGATCCCCCCCACCGCGTCGACCTGAAAGCTGCTTTGCTGTTCGAAGGGCTTTTGCCAGATCGGCTCGCCACGCGACAAATCCCAGAGTCCGGCGATCGACTCGGTGCGAACCCACAGCGCCTCGCCGACGGCCTGCGGCTCGCGCAAGCGCGCCCCTTCGGGCAACCGGCCGGACTCCACCGTCCCGTCTTCACCACTCAGCACCAGGGCCGCGCCGTCGCCGTCAATTGCGACCAGCCGGGAGCCGCAGAAGAGAATCTGCACCGGCTCGAAGGTCGCCATGTTGCGTTCCCAGCGCAGGCTGCCATCGGCCCAATCCAACAGCCTCACCGCGCCGCTGGCACGCAACACCGCGACCCCCGTGGGGCCGACGGCGACGTGTGTCGCGGGAGTGCTAAACCAGCCCGGAATCTGCTCGCCGCCCGCGTCGGCGCTCAGGTCGCAATCCCACAATCGCGCGCCGGCGCGCGGCTCTTCGCCGAATGCCGCCAGTCCGATCGCGATCAATCCGTGTCTCGTCGCCACGACGCCCAGCGAGCGATATCGACGCAACGCCGACACCAGACCGTACAAGGGACCGTCGTGCGCGTCGTCGCCGCGCTGCAGTGCGCGGGCCGCCTCCGCGAGGGCGGCATCGGCGTCGGTGAACTTGAGCTTGGCCGTGTGCTTTCGCCAAGGATCGCCCGTACGCCATTCGATCAGGCGAAGCTCGGGCTGGGCGTCGCCTGCGGCATAGGCGAGTCCGAAAGGCGCGCCGACCCCGCCATCGGCGTCGCGCAGCGCGGTCTGATCCGTCGCGCGCCAGCAGGCGACAAACTTGTCGAACGCCGCCGGCTGCTCGACGCCGCGCATTAGCTTTTTGTAATTGTGCCCGACCAGCGCGCGACGCCACTCCGCGGCCTCGCGCGGGGTGTCGTCGATCGGCAACTCGGGCGGATCGGCGAGTTGCAACCCATCCGCGAGCGACCGAGCGCGTTGCAAATCGCCGACAGCCACCGCAGCCGCCATGCGCTCGATGTCGGTGTCCTGTTCGCCCGTCGGATTGAGCGCGAGCTGCGCATCGATCCACTCGTAGGGCGCGTCGGACTGGAGCAACGCCGCATCGACGATGCCGCGCATCGACGCCGGTAGCGCCGTCCGCAAGCGGGCCAACGCACGCCACTGCCCGCGATGGGCCGCGATGAGCCGCTGCACGATCGCTGGCGCCTCGTCGGGCGGCAATTTTTCGATCGTCCGCCGCGCCGCCGCAGTGGCGCTGAGCACCGGCGTGATCGAGAGCTCGCGATCCCCCGGAACGGGCAGCGGCATCGCATCGCCGCGGATGATTTGCTCGAGCGCGTGTTCGAAAGCGGCGGCGTGCTGACCGGCGGCTTCGAGCGCCTCGCCGATCGAAAGTGCCAGCCGCGCTCGTGCATTTTCAGAAGTCGTCAGCGGCACCGCCCGGCGCAGCCATTCGAGTCTCTCGGCGGCGTCGGTCGCGCCGCGCGCGAGAGCGAGGAAACCGTAAGTCAACAATCGCTCGCGCGAGGCGGCCTGCTCCGGACCGCCGGGCTTCAGCAGTTCAGCCTGTGCGATGACCTCGCGCACGCGCCCGGCCGCGAGATCGGCCCAGGCCGACGCCAGCGCCGCCGCGGGATCGCCCGCGTCCGACGCCTGCCGCGCCCGAATAGCCTCTTGCAGACCGCTCGCCCGCGGAAACTTGGTGATTCCATTGGGCGAGACGGCGTACATCGCGCTTGCGTCCTGCGCCAGGGCCACGCCCAGATACGCCGGCTCATCGCCGACGGCGGAGCGATCGGTCGGCAGCGACAAACTGGTCATGGCCCGCGGCGCCGCGATCAGCTTTCCGGTCGCGCCATCGACAGCGACGATCCCATCGCGCACCGCGACGTAGACATTGCCGTCGTCGCCGATCAGCGGCCGCCCCTGAGTCTCTAATTGCGCGGAGCGCCAGCGGATCGTCTGTCCATCTTCGGGGTCGACACAGACCAGGGAAGTGCCCAGCAAGACCACCCCGGCCCGCGTCGCGCCCACCACGCTGCGATAGAGGGCCCGCGGCATCATCGGCCAGCGCTGACGACCATCGAATCGGTCGTAGGCCAGGATCGCGTCGGTATCGGCCGGCGTCACCAGCAAGAGGTCTTCTGCGATGACCGGCGCATCGAAGCCGAATGTCGGCAACGCAATGCGCTGCCGATCCCACCAGCGCCGCCCGCGCTGCGCGGCGAGCGTGCTCGGGTAGGTGGCGGCCCAAAGCCAGTTGAGGTCGGGCACGCTGAGTGCGGCCACCACGCCGTTGCCGGTCGAAACAAAGAGCATGTCGCCGTCGGACACGATCTGGCAGCGTCCGCCCGTGCTCGAGAAAACGGTCGGCGGGCCGATCACTTTTCGCTCGCGGATCAGGCGCCCGTTGCGCGCATCGAGCGCCGCGACGAACGCGCTGTCGCGCCGCTGAAATACGACATACAGCGCATCGCCCGACGCACACGCGCCGTCCTGAAAGCTCACGCCGAACAGCGGCCCGGCCGGGTCGTCACCGGCCCGCCAGAGCATGCGACCGTCTTCGACGGAGCGCGCCACGAGCAAGTTGGGCGACTCGACGATGCCGCCGCCCTGCCAGCCGAAGGCCTCCGGCTGACGGTCGCGCCGTTGCACGCGCTCGACGGTGAACACGCGGCCGTTCGCGACACTGCACACGTGTCGCAGCGAGTTCGTGACCAAGCTCCATGCGTCCTCGCTGACCCCGCCTTCAATCTCTTCGCTCGGGCTCTCGGGCTCGACCGTTCCCAGGGGCAGCTCTTC
>JALHOX010000046.1:8473-15618 GCA_022842805.1 Phycisphaerae bacterium
GCGTCGCTCGAGCGCGCATGAGCCGGGGTGACGCTATGGGCCTCAAGCGGAGAGGACCACGCCCCCTCAAGCTCCCACGCCGGCCGACCAGGGGCGGCGTCGGCCGAGCGGCGGACGCGCTCCGCAAACCACTCCTGCAACGTCGCGAGCGAGGCCGCGACGCCGGCGGCGTTTTCGTCGCTCGCGCTGGTGCTGCGCAGGGCCTCGAGCCGCCGCGCAGCGGCAAGCGGCGCGCCCGCGCCCGCCATCGCGATGATCTGTTGGATTGCGTAGCGCCCGCCCGCGCCGCCGCTGCGCACGACCGACAGCGCCTGCGCCGCGGCGGCGAAGCGCCCCGCGTCGATCAACCGGTCGACGAGTTCGGTCGCCGCCGAATCCCAAAGCGTCGCCGCTCGATATTCGACGAAGATTTGTCGCAGCGCCGCGAGGTCGTGTTGGCGCTTGGCGCGATCGAATCGCCCGCGCACCAACGCGCCGAAGCGCTCTTCGAAATTCGCGCGTGCGTCGGGCGGCAGGAGCTCCTGCAAGCGCAGCCGCTCGCGCCAGGTCGGGTAGAGCGTGCGTCCGCCCGGCGCCACGAGCAGCTCTTCGCCCGTGGCGGGCAGCCGGGTCATGAGCTCAAACGCCACCGCGTATTCGCCACCCTGGATCGCTTGCTGAATCTGCCCCGACAGGAGCTGTGCCTCATTGCTCTGAGGCAGCGTCGCTGTGCCGGAGACGCTCGCCTCATCGACCTGCGCCGCCACCGGCGCCACGGCCAGCAGGCTCGCGAGCAGAAGCACAATCGATTGGGGGCGCATCGACAACGGGCGACTCCGGGCTGTCCCGGGGGCGCGCGTCCTCGCGGAAGCGCGGTTTTTGCGGGACTGCCGACGGGCAAAGCTCTTGCAGAGTTTATCGGTGATTTTGGCGAAGCGCTCGGATCGCGCAAATGCCGCATGAGAATCGACAGCCGCCGGACGCGCTTTCGTACGAAGGCGGGATAGCGCCGGCGCACCGCACCGAAACGCGCAGCGACCGGTCAGGCGTGACGCCGGACCGGTCGCTGCGCGAAATCTGAGAGTGGGGCCACTGGTCGGCTGTTAGCCGTCCTGCGTCGTCACGAACGGATCGCCGGGGCAAAACGGCGGGAAGGTGCATGAGGGGTCGACTTCGACGTCTACGCCCGGGCCCTGGTAGCCCGACGTCAGAAAGCGGAATGTGACCGGGTCACAGGCCAACACCGAGCCGCAAGGGTTGAAATCCCGCAGGAAGCCGACCGCGTTGCCGCAGCCGCCCAACTGGAAAGCCGTGCCGCTCAGAATCGTGGCCATGGCAGCGATCCGCTGCGCCCGACGATTGTCTCGCATGACGACCAAACTCCTGATGCTGACGAAAAATCGACACGCAAAGCCGGCGCATCGGCCGGCCGCGCACTCAGGCCGCCGCGAGGTTCGGGCAATCCAGCAGAACCGCGACCGGCGTGCAGAAGTTAAAGAACCCGGTGCCCTGGCAATTCAGCAGCGAGCAGAAATCGAACGCGCCCAGCGCGAAGCTGGTGTACAACTCCGCACAGCCGTTCGTCTCTGTGAGCACCTGAAACGTCATGCCGGCGGTCAGCAACCCCAGCAACTTCGCATATCGGCCACGCATTCGCGCCCTGCTCACGCCGAACTCCTTCCGTTGATCTTCGACTCGTCTCGCGACGGCTCTGCGACAAAGCAAATATATTCGAGCGTCAAGTGCCCGGCAATCGTCGCGCGCTGCGCTTCACGATTTCGCCCGGCGCGGCCGGTTCGAGGCAGCGACGTGCGGCCGAATGGTCGCGACGGCGAAGGGGTCTGCGCGCCGCGCGTGCACACGACTCGGGTCGACACCGCGCACAACGATCAGCGCGCGATGCGCATTTCGCAGATTGCGCGCCCGGCCACTTCAAGCTCGGCTCTGCGTTCACCGATCGAATCATCGGCGCGATCGGCGCACGATCACGGTCCAGCCCGCTGACTCGTCGACAGGGTGAGACGCGATGACGACCAATCAAGTTCCGCAGGTGATGCCCCGCCCCGCCATGACCGATGTCGCCGACGGATCCGCCGCCGCGCGGACCGCCGCGCCGGCCGCGGATCGCGCCGCTTCCGGCGCTCGCGGGTGGGTCAGCGGCGTGCAAAAACGAAAACGGGCGACGCGCGAGAATTTCGCGTGCCGCCCATTTGAAATTCGATCACGGGCCGGGTGGCCCGAGACGATTCGGCTTAGCCCAGGTTGAGGCCCGGGATCTGCAGGCCGTTCCCGATGTTCGGGATGCAGTTCAGGCCCAGCGCCATGGTGTAACCGGCGGCGAGCAGAACCAGCAGGGTGATCTTGCGGCTCATGGAGTACTCCTCAAGAGACTCGCCCGAGACAACGCACCCCGATCCTTCGAGGGCGTCGCGGACGATTCACGTTTCACGTTCGCGCGTCGCACGCTGCCACGCGCGTCATCGAACCGAGAGCGATCGGCTGAATTAGCCGAACAGCTCTTCCTGGAGGACGTCCAGGGCAACGTTGACAACGCGGTTCTCGCCCGGGAAGCCGCCGTTGAAGAAACCGTTCCAAAACGCGCTCAGGCAGCCGTTCTGGAACACGGTCGCGCCGGCCAGCAGCGCGCTCAGCGTAATCCACTTCTTCATTTTGTTTGCTCCTCAATGGCCGACGCACGCTCGACGATGGCGAACTTTGCGGTCGGCGGTGAATTCGAGTTAGTTCAGTTCCGTCCGAACGAGTTGGTTTAGTCGACGCCGGTCAGCACGATGGTCGTGCCGATCAGATCGCCCAGGAAACGAGCGACGTTGCGGAAACCGCCGCCGTCGCCGCAGCCCCAACCGCCCCAGAACTGGAACGTGGCCGCAGTCAGCGCCAACATCATCAGCTTGTGCTTGATCTTCATCTGTCTCTCTCTCCGATTCGTTGTTGTTGTCGTTTCGACCCGCGGCTGTTTAGTCAAACAGGACCGCAACAATCGCGCGCTGCACCCAGGCATTGAGGCAGCCATCGCTCCCGAGGGCGAACTGCATCGTCATACCCGTCGTCATCAGCGTTGCGAACTTCAGCCAGAGCTTCTTGCTCATCGTCGAGCCTCCTTCTTTGTAGAAACTCTTCCAGACCCACGTTCAGCCGTCGACGAATGAACATCGAACCTGCCGAACAACCATCAACACCAACGGTCGGATCAAGGACGCTCACTCGAATTCGAAAAGGCCATTCGCGAATCGAATGCCAGTGATCAGACCGCGCCAGAAAATTCGTCGCGAAAGATTACGCCTGACAGCCGGCGTTGCAAGGGCTTTCGGCAAAAAATTTTTATCGCCCTGCTCGCAGCACGCTCGCCACCGTACTCTCCGAAACCGGTTGCGCAACCCCATTTTCCGTGATTATGCCGGCAATCAGCCCCGCCGGGGTCACGTCAAATGCCGGATTAAACACCCGCGCCCCGGCCGGAATTACTACGTTTCCACCCCATTCGCGCAGTTCCTGCTCGCTCCGTTCCTCGATCGGAATCTCCGCCCCACTAGCGCATTTCAGATCAAACGTGCTGCTCGGCGCCGCGACATAAAACGGCACTTTGTGATGCGCCGCCAGCACCGCCACCGAATAGGTGCCGATCTTGTTCGCCGCGTCGCCGTTGGCGGCGATGCGATCCGCCCCGACGATCACCGCCGAGATCTCGCCCCGCCTCATCAGCCAGCCGGCCATGTTGTCGCAAATCACGGTCACGTCGACCCCCGCCGCCGCCAACTCAAATGCCGTCAGCCGCGCCCCCTGCAGCAGCGGACGCGTCTCGTCGGCGAACACCCGAAATCGCTTGCCGCGCTCGTGAGCGACGTAGATCGCCGCCAGCGCCGTACCCCACGCCGTGGTCGCCAAGGCGCCGGCGTTGCAGTGTGTCAGCACCGCCCCGCTGCTCGGCATCAGGTCGGCCCCGTGCTCGCCGATCCGCCGACAGACGGCGGTGTCCTCGGCCATCATCCGCCGCGCTTCTTTCAGCAGTTCGCCCCAGACGGCCTCGAGATCGGAGTCTGCCAAATGGTGGCAGCGCTCGATGGTCTTTCGCCCGGTCTCGGCCATGCGCTGACAGGCCCACATTAGATTGACCGCGGTCGGTCGGGCCTGACCGAGATAGGCGACCACCCGGTCCAGCTCGCGCGCAAAATCGTCCAGACTCGCCCCCCGCCGGTCGCGCTGCTCGCGCATTCCAAGGCAAACCCCAAACGCCGCCGCCACCCCGATCGCCGGCGCCCCCCGCACCGACAGCCGCCGGATGGCAGCATGCACCTGCTCGGCGCTGCGGCAATCCAAAAACTCGACGGCACCGGGCAGCCGGGTCTGATCGAGCAGCCGGAGAAATCCGTTGGCCTCTCCCACCCACTCGATGGTGGCGGGCAGATTGCCGGGAAAAGACTTGGCAAAGGGACTGGCGGGCGATGAAACGCTCATGGTTGCCGCGTGTTTTACCCGCTCGGCGACGGTCAGGGAACCGCGCGGCGCGCCGATCAGCGCGCCGCGGGCCGCTTTGTGGCGATCAGGCCGCCTTGTCCGTCAACGACGAAACGATCAGCAGCAAGCACCCATTGGTGGTCGATTGCACGCCATGGTGCGACCCGCGGGCCATGCGCTGATAGTCGCCGGCGTAGAAGATCTCATCACCGGCTTTGAGGTCGCCTTCGAGAACGAGGCACTCTTCGGCGCCGTCGTGCTCATGGCCGGGCCAGGCCGTCCCGGGAGCCATGCGGATGAGCGCCGTCATCTGATTTCGCTCGCGGTCGACGAATAGCCGCCGTACGCGGACGCCGGGCACGCCGGTCTCTTCCCAGCCGCCCTGGTCCTTGGCCGCAGCGCGGACGATCACATTTTCTTCGTCGCCGTCGCCGGACCAGTCGCGCCACACATGGGTGTGCGGGACATGGTCATCGTGGGCAGCGGCCCGCGCCGCCGGTCGGCTGTCGAGTTTTTTCATCAATTGCTGACGTACTGCGGAACTGGGCTCGACCGGCTTCAGCCCGGCAAAGAGCGCCTCCACCACACCCTCATAGGAGCGAACCGCCTCGGCGCACGTTGCGCAGCCTTCATCGAGATGGGCCTCGAACTCGGTCGCCTGTTCGGGCGGCATTGCGCCCGATGCGTAGAGCGCGGCGAGTTCCTGAGGATCTCCGATCGTGTGCGACATCTTCACGCCACCTCTTCCCGACGATTGCCCGCGAGCAACGCTCGCAATTCCTGCATCCCGCGCCGAATGTGGGTCTTTACCGTGCCGAGCGGCAGCTTGCGGCGCTCGGCGATCTGCTCGTGCGTCCAGCCGTCCAGAAACGCCAGCCGAATCAACTCTTCCTGAATGCCGCCGATGCGGGCGAGGGCGCCGAACGCCTGAGACGCCAAGTCTGTCTGCTCGACGTTTTCATCGACGCCGACGCCTTTGGCGGGCTGGTCGATGATGGCGGATTCGGACGCGGCCTTCGAACGCCGCCGCACCTGATCGACGGAGCGCGACGAGGCGATTCGGAAAAGCCAGGCGATTGCGCTGCCGCGTTGCGCGTCGAACTGATTGGCCCGCGCCCACACCACCGAAAAGGTCTCCTGCAATGCGTCCTCGGCCTCGGCCCGGTCGCGACAGCGGCGCAGCAAGAGCGCCAGCACGCGCGACGCGTGCAAATCATAGAACGCGGCAAACGCGTCGCGGTCGCCGCGGGCGACTCGCGCCAGCAACGCCTCATCGCTCGCTCGCAAGAAGCGGACTCCTAAACCGATTTCGGTCGGCAGCGTCCGGGAGTTCGGCATGTAGAGGATACGGGAGCGGGAGGGCTGCGGATTCGAAAAAATTTTCGGGCAGCGCTGAAAAACTTTCCGGACCTTGGAGTCGCGCGCCCCTGCGGCGACCGCGGTTCAAAGTTTGCCCCGGCACGTTTCGAGGCACCCCGCGCCGGCCGCGCGAATCGAAGCGCCCTATCACGCGCTGGGCGCACGGGTCTACTTCTTCACCGACTCGCCGCCGCGCGCCGGCCTTCGACCCGCGAGGTAGCCCCCGACCGCCCGTCGCATTAGTCTGCGCAACGGAGAGTCGCCGCATATCCCGCAAGGCGACGCGGATGGTTCGGCGGAGAGCGAGCGAAATCAACCTTGATGATCGCGGCACTACTGGTGGACTTGCTGACGCGTAATTGGGCGCTCGTCGCAATGGTGACGACGATCGCCTTTCTGATGCTGTTTCCCTACCTCATCATCATGAAATACGTCCGCATTTCGCTCAACATTATGCGCGACACGAAGCCGCCGCTCTCTCGCGCGCCATTGGATTTCGAGCCGCTGGAAGGGACGACGGTTGAGTTCACGGCGCGTGATGGCGTGCCGCTGCAGGGACTGATCGTCCGCGGAGCGCGGCCCCCCGCGCCCGCCGGCGCGGCCGCTGGCAGCGCTCGCGGAATGGTGGTCTTCTGCCATGAGTTTTGCGCCGATCTCTCCACCGCCGCCCGCTATTGCCGTCCGCTGCTCGACGCCGGCTACGACATCTTCGCTTTCGATTTTCGCGGTCACGGCGGATCCGAATCGGTGCCCGGCTATTCGCCGCGCCAGTGGGTTTCCGATGGCGAAGTGAACGACATGCTCGGCGCGATCGACTTCGTGGACGACCTGCTGCGCAGCGAGAATCGCCCGCGCACGCTCGGTCTCTTCGGGGTTTCGCGCGGTGCGTGCGCCGCGATTTTGGCGGCGGAGCAATCGCCGATGGTCACCGCGATCGTCGCCGACGGCGCTTTCAGCACCGACACGACGATCGAGTTCTTCATGAAGCGCTGGGCCTACATCTTCGCCAAGGTGCGGGTCGTCTACGAGAATCATCATCCGGCGTTCTGGCGCTTTCTGCGCTGGAGCATGATGCACTTCGCACGGCGCGAATTTCGCTGCGATTTTCCTTCGGTGCGAAAGTCGATCATGCGCAGCGCGCCCCGGGCGATGCTCTTCATCCACGGCGAAAAGGACTCCTACCTGCCGCTGGAGCAATGTCGCAAGCTCTACGCCCTCGCCGGCCAGCCCAAGCACATCTGGGTCGTTCCCGGCGCCCGACACAACCAGGCCGTCACCACCGCAGCGCAGGAATACGCCGAGCGCACCACGCTGTTTTTCGATGCATACCTGGC
>JALHOX010000047.1 GCA_022842805.1 Phycisphaerae bacterium
GCATGGTGATCGTCCACGACGCGCCTTGGAGCGTGTTGCGCCAGTTGGCGTCGTTGGCGATGCGGAAGATCGCGTAGTCGAGCCCGCTGAGCGCGTTGCGCCGGGCGGCGGCGAAGTCGTGGCTGTCGTTCAATCGCCGCGCGATGTGGCGCGAGGCGACCACCGCCGACAGTCCGACGATGGACACTGCGGTCGCGGTCAGCAGGACGACGGCGTAGATCGCGCCGCGGCGGGGCCGTCGCTTGAGCCTGGCTGCGCGCGGTGAGGATGCGGTCGCGTGTCTCATCACCAGGGCTCCACAAAGCCGAGACCGCCCCAGGCGCGGGTGCGCAGCGCGTGCGCTTCGGCCACGCGTCCGCCCAGATGCCTCACGGTGACGGTGATTTTTTTGATGCCTTTGTCGGTCGCGCTGATCTGGTTCAGGTCGTTTGGTTCGATGTATTCGACCCGAACCTCGCGACTCCAGCCGGTGAAACCGGCGATCGGCGTGCCGTCGATCTCCGTCGGGGGCGAGTCGTCGAAGCTGTGATAGTCGTCGACGTCGTTGAGCGTTGCGCGGGCCGCCAGCGTTTCGGTCCCATCCAGCCCGATCGGCGTGGGCCCCAGCGTGTCCTCGTAGGGGCGATCGAGAATTTCGGTGAGCATCGCGTCGGCGATTTGCTGGGCGCGGGCCTGATCGGCGACGCGCGATTGCGTCATCCACGACGCGGAGACGGCGCTCAGCGACGCGGTGAGCACGACGCCGACGAAGAGCGTGGCCAGCGTGGCTTCGACCATGCTGATGCCGCGCCGCCGCCGCCCGGCGGAGCTAGGGACTGACGCGAATGCGAACATATTGATACTCCGCGGTGGTGTTGCCGCCGACCAGCGCGCGGTCGATCGGGCCGGCCATCGTGAAGAGTCGGTAGTCATAGGTGCCGTAGTGCTGGCCGCCGATAAAGACGACCAGGTCGTCGTCTGCGGTGTTGGCGATCAGCCGGACGTCGATGGGCTTGGCGGGCAGATCGCTGATGCGTACGAGCGGCTCGGCGATGGCGGTCGTCGCGAGCGGGCCGCCCACTGAGAGCTGGGTCTGCGTCTGGGTGCCGCTGAAGAAACTGGTCCCGCCGCTGCGCTGCAGCGCGACCCAGATCGGCAAGGTCGCCGCCAGTGGATGCAGCGGAACCGCGAGCCGCAGGAGGGCAGGCGGGAGCGCCACACCGTCGATCGTGATGGTGACGCCGCTTTGCTTCATGACCACCGTATCGCTGTTGTAGATCTCGAGTGTCTGCGTGCCGTCGTCGCGGAGGGTGGCAAAGACGCTGATCGGGGCGGCTTGCGCGCCGTTGTTTTCGAGATTGACCGAGAAGTGCGCCCGGCCTGATGCGGCGCTGGTGTCGCGGAGCGAGAGGTCGATCGTCGTGTTGCCGACGAACGCGTGCGGCGGATTGGTGACGAGGTCGACGCTGGGCGTCCAAGTGCCTTCGTCGATGTCAGTCGCCGCATCAAGCGCTGTGCCGTTCGCCGTCACCCAGTCGACGACGCCGTCGCCGTTATGGTCCTGCGTCGTCGGGTCGCCTTCCCAGAAGCTGGCCGTCCAATATGCCGCGAGCAGTTCGGGGGCATTGAGCGTCCACGCGGCGGTCTCGAGTCGCGTCGTAGCTTCGCCGCCGGTTTGCAGGCCGATGCGGATGCGACTGAGGTGCTGGCGCGAGATGCTGCGCTCGCCGTCGGGTTGAGTGATTCGGCCGCGCACGCTGCAGAGCATTGTGCCGCGATCCCTCACATTCCAGTTGGCGCCGCTGTCGGACGTGGTCATCAGCCCATCGGACTTCTCCGGTTGAACCGACAGATCGCACACCGGTCCCGTTGTGCCTTTCACCACCATGCAGTATGAGGCTCCCGTCCGCAGCTTGGCCGCTGCGGGGGCAAAGTTGGCCGACGTCCAACCGGCCGAGCCGGCGTTGCCAAAGTAGCTCGTGGACCAGAGCGCGGATCCGGTCGGAAGGCCGGCGTCGTCGACGGCGAAAAGTTGGATCGATGCTCCGGCGAGCGCCGCACGATGAACGGCGTGAAGCCGGATTTCGGTGGCGCGCCAAAGCGTGGCAGTCGAGGGGGTTGCGGGGGTGAAGACTTGGGCGGCGTAACTCGATGGGCCGATGGCGAGCGATGTCGTCGCCGCGGTCTCGTTGAATTCGTAGAGCACCGAGTCGGCAGCGTCCTCGACCGGCGGGCCGGGATAGGTCTCGGGAACGCTGGTGGTCTGATAGCCCAGTTGAAAATCGCTGGTGCGCGGCAACAGGTTCACCACTGTGCCGCCGTTGTAGCGCCGCTGCAGCGGGGTGCCGGCGGTCCCGCTCCACAGATACTCGATGCGTTCGTTGTGCCCGTCGCCGTCTCGGTCGGGGACGATGACCGTGATCGCGTTGGCGGTGCGTTGCGGTACGTGCACGGCGTATTGCAGATCGGCCGCGATCTGCTCCATCGCCGGCGCGGCGCTGGTGGTCTGTGCGAACACCGATTGGCGGGAGGGCAATGCGTAGCTGGAGATCATCAACGCGGAGCCGATGGCGCCGATCAGCACCGTGGTCATCGCCGCCGAGACGGTCAGTTCGACCATCGTGTAGGCGGGCCGAAGTCGGACCGCGCCGCCGCGCGGGATGTTGGGTCGACTCATTGCACGGACGCCTTTCCGGTCTCGGGGTCGAGCACGACGAGCCGCACGATTCCGCCGCTCCGAACGGCGACTGTGCCGCCGCTGTCGGGGCGGCCGTGGCCGTCGAACACGACCGTCTGGTCGCCGCCGAAGCTCGAGAGGAACCCGTCTACGCCCTGGTTGTCGCGTTTGAGTCGGACGTAGTAAGGCTGACCGGGCTTGTCGATCTGGGTCACGCCGGAGAGCTCATACTCGCCCAGCGCATCATGAAAGACGACGGTTACGCTGCGGCTCTGCGTCCAGGCGGTGCTGCGGGCATACTCCAGATCTCGCGCCACCTGATTTGCGGCGGCGTCGAGGCGCAGGTTTGAGAGCGAGCGCCCGACGCGCGGAATGACGACGGCGCTGACGGCTGCGAGAATGGCGACCACCACCACGAGCTCGAGCAGCGAAAATGCGGAGCGCCGTTGGAGCCGCTCACTCGCCGATTGCTTTGGGTGCCTTGGCATCATCTGGGTAAACCCGCAGGGACTCGACCGCGAACGGCCCAGTCCCTGCTCCTCGCTCGTAACAGGTTTTTTGCTGCGACACGACGACTCGCCGTCATGTTCGCCGCCCCGCCGCTAGTACGTGTCGTAGGTCGTGCCGCCTTCGCCGACTTCGTTGGAATTCACGCAGATCTGACCGGTCTCATAGTTGTAGATCCAGCCCGCGGTCGTGGCGCCGGCGGTGTAGGCCGGGACCGTCGCGCCGCTGACCATGTTCACGCCTTTGAGTCCCAGGCGCGGCGTCACCGGACAGGCCGGAATGCCCGTGCGGAGATAAGGCCCGAAGCGATAGGTCGAGCTTTGCGTCGCGTTTGCGACACCCGCGTCAGACGTGTATCGCGTCAGTTGGGCGATCATGGCGGCCTCGCTGCCGGCGGCGTTGGTGCCGTCCGTCACCTGACCCGGATACTTGTTGTGCTCGTAGTAGTAGAGCTCGATTGCATTGCGGAGAACGGCGAGGTTGCCCTTGATGCCGGAATCGCCGGCGCCGGCAGCGCCGCGGCTGAAGCGCGGGATGGCGATCGCGGCCAGGATGCCGATGATGACGACCACGACGATGAGCTCGACAAGACTGAAACCGCGCCGAGCGCTGACTGAACGCATGGCATTCGCTCCCAACTGAAATCTGTCCGTTCGTGCGACCCTGCGCACGCAGGTTTCCACGCAGAGACGATCGGCACGCGTGCTGCCCGCATCCAATACGCCGAGACCGTTAGCGGTTTCGGTCGCGATCTTTTCAACGGCGGGGGCGACGAACATCGCTTTGTCGGGCGTTTTCCGCCGCCGGAAACGCGGTACGATGTGATCGGACGTTTGGGAGATTCACCGCGCCATGAGTGCTATCGGCATCGATATCGGAGGCGCGAGTATCCGCGCCGGCATCGTCGACGCCGGCGGAAAGCTGATCTTGCGCGAAGTGGTTCCCCTGCCGACGCGCGGCGAGCCGCGGGCCTTGAATCCGGTTCTGCGAAAACTCGTGCAGGATGTGACGTCGAAGGCCGGGCCGTCGACGCCGCGGCCGATCGGCATCGGACTTCCCGGTATCTGGGATCGCGCCACGGGCGTCATGCGCAAGGCCGTGAATCTGCCCGCGCTGGTCGGCGTCAATCTGCACACGTTTTTCCGCGACGCATGCGGCGGCGCCACGCACATCGACTCCGATGTGAATTGCGCCGCATGGGCGCAGCATGCCGCGCTCCAGCCTCAACCGCGTCGACTCGTCTATCTGTCGCTCGGCACGGGCGTCGGCGGTGGCGTGGTGATCGACGGCCACCTGATGCGCCACACCAACGGCGGCGGCGGCCACTTCGGCTTCCTGTGTGTCGAAGCCGATGACCGGCTGGGAGCGGCCCATGGACACGCCCCGGTGCTATTGAGCGACCTCGTCGGCGGCCCGGCGCTTGCGCATCACTCGGCCCGAGAACTGGACATCCGCCAGGGGCAGCCGGTCGAATCGCTCGGCCCGCGGACGCTCAGCGCCGCGGCCCGCGCGCTGGCCTTCTCGATTCGCAACTTGATCGCCATCTATCAACCCGACGCCGTGCTGCTGGGCGGCGGCGTGATCGATCATTTCCCGACGCTCGTCGCGGCCACCGACTCGGAGTATCGCCGCCTGCCGCACCCGCTGGCGCTGCCTGATTTTCGCATCGCCGCCGCGCCCCTGGCGACGCACGACGCGGGAGTGATCGGCGCGGCGCTGCTGGCCCTGAACGCGACCGCTCACTCCTAGAAAGACAGATCCTTGCGAACCATTCTGCTGCTGATCGCCTCCAACGTCTTCATGACGATGGCGTGGTATGGACACCTCAGCTTCAAAAAGTCGCCGCTTTGGATTGTGATCCTCGCCAGCTGGCTGCTGGCCTTGCCCGAATATGCACTGCAAGTGCCCGCCAACCGCTGGGGGCACGGCCAATTCACCGCGACGCAGCTCAAGCTCTTTCAAGAGGTGATCTCGCTCAGCGTTTTCACCGTGTTTGCGCTGGTGTATCTGCGCGAGACGCCGCGCTGGAACGAGTGGCTGGCGATGGTGTTGATGATCGGGGTCGTGCTGCTGACCTCGCTCTCCACCCGCCGCCTGGAGGGGCGGCCGACGTCGTCGGCGACCGACGAGCGGGTAGCGGCCGGCGAGCGGCAGTCCGCTACTATTCACAGCGGCGAACGCAGCGGCACTGGGAACGATTGATGGAACTGGACATCCTGCGACAAGAACCGGCCCCCACCGAGGTCGGCAGTTATTTCGTCGCGAACTACCCCCCCTTCTCGGCCTGGTCGCGCGACCACGTCGCCGCGGCCCGCGCGGCGCTTGCGAGCGCGCCGGAGTCGCCGCCCGCCTGGGCCGCCGCCGGGGATGTACCAAAGCCCGCGGTCCCACCGCTGGGGCTCTATCTGCATATTCCCTTTTGCCGGAAGCGGTGCAAGTTCTGCTACTTTCGCGTCTACACCGACAAAAACGCCGCCGACGTCGATTCGTACATGGACGCCCTGGCCCGCGAGATCGCGCTTTATAGCGCCCAGCCGCGCTTCGCCGGGCGGCAGTTTGAGTTCGTCTACTTCGGCGGCGGAACGCCCAGTTTTCTGAGCAGCGAGCAGCTCAAGCGACTCGTCGGCCGCATCAACGAGCACTGGCGCTGGGACGCGGCCCGCGAGGTCACTTTTGAGTGCGAGCCGGGCACGCTACAGAAAAGCAAGCTGGAAACGATCCGCTCCATCGGCGTCACGCGCCTTAGCCTGGGCGTTGAACACTTTGACGACGAGCTGCTCGAATCCAACGGCCGGGCGCACAAATCGAAAGAGATCTACCGCGCCTGGGATTGGGTGCGGGAGGTGGGCTTTCCACAGGTCAATATCGACCTGATCGCCGGCATGGTGGGCGAGAGCGACGAAAAGTGGCGCTTCGCCGTCGATGAGGCGCTGAAGCTCCAGCCCGACAGCCTGACGATCTATCAAATGGAGCTGCCGCACAACGCCGTGTTTTCGAAGGAGCAGCAGGCCAGCGGACAGCGACTCGTCGCAACGTGGGCCGAGAAGCGCGCTTGGGTCGACTACGCCTTTCGCCAGTTTGAGGCTGCGGGCTATGTCGTTTCCAGCGGTTATACGCTGCTCAAGCCTTCGCCCGACGCCCGCTTCGTCTATCGCGACTCGCTCTGGCACGGGGCCGACATGGTCGGCACCGGCGTCGCCAGCTTTTCGCATGTCGCGGGCGTTCACTATCAGAATCTCGACAAGTGGGAAGATTACATCCCTACCGTGCAGCGCGGCGAATTGCCGATCGCGCGGGCCTTGCCGATCTCGCGCCACCAGGCGCTGATCCGCGAGTTGATCCTGCAACTGAAGCTCGGCAGCGTCGCCACGCAGTATTTCGACCAAAAGTTCGCCGCGCGCGTCGCCGAAGATTTCGCGGAGCCGCTGCGATCGTTGCAATCCGAAGGCTGGCTCGATCGCGTCAACGGTGAGATTCGCCTGACGCGCGGCGGCCTGCTCAAAGTCGACGAGCTACTGGCGCGCTTCTTTGAGCCGCAATTCCGCGGAGTGCGCTACACATGAACAGCGGGGATCGAACCGCCTACGAGGCCGCCGCCATCGACGGATTGCAGCGGCTCGCCGCACTTTTTGGCGACAGCGCCGCGCTCGACGCTACTCCCATCGAACCGAGCGAGTTGCAGCCGCCCTTTCGCGAACTATTGCAACACGACGAGCACATGACGCTGAAGCTGCGGGCCCATCATGGCCAGCCGCTCAAGCTGAAAGTGCTGGCCGAGCAGCAGTGCGGCAACACCTACGCCCGGCGGATTGTTCTGACGCTCGGCCCCGGCGGCCGTCCGGTGGAGTTCGACCTGGTGCGGATCGATCTCGACCTCTTACCGCCCGCTGTCACCACCGCCATTCAGAAGCGCGATACGCCGCTGGGCGACATCCTCGTGAAACACGACATCATGCGCCGCGTCGAGCCGCGCTGGTACTACCGCTTCGGCAGCGGATCGAGCGTGCGCAAGCTGCTGCAAGTGGATGACCAAGCGTGGGTATGTGGTCGCGCCGGGCGGATCTATTGCGATGAGCAGCCGGCGATCGAGGTGCTCGAGGTGGTGACTGCGTGACTCACGCGGACCTGCGTCCGCCGCGGATCGGCTGATGCGCGGATGGGGCCGCGAGTTGAGCGGCTGCACAAACGCGGTCCGGGCGCACGGAATCTTCGAACCTGCACGGGCGCTTGCGCGCCGTGGATCGCGATGCGGCTGCCTCAATTCGACGCCTTGCGCGTCAGCACATGGCCATAAAGCCGTAGCAGATGGCGCAGATAGCGCAAGTTCTCGGAGAAGTTCAGCTTGGTTTGTCCGGCCTTGCGATCGCTGAAGCGGATCGGGACTTCGACGATCCGCGTCCAGCGGTGGCGCACGATGAGCTCCAGCCCGATCTTGTAGCCGATCGGCTTTAAATCACCCAGGCGCAGCGCTGCGCGGCGCACCGCGAAGAAACCGCTGACGACGTCGCGCACGCCGCGCGGCGAAAGAGGCGCCGCGAGCCAGCGACCGACGCGACTCACCATGCGACGATGGAGCGGCCAATCGAGATCGACCTCGCCGCCGGGGACAAAGCGGCTGCCGATGGACATCTGCACCGCAGCATCCTTCGCGAGCGCCTCGACGAGCGTTGGAATCGCCTCGGGCGGATGAGACAGGTCGGCGTCCATCACGACCACGATGTCGGTCGTCGCTCGCGCGAGGCCGGCGATGATTGCGGTGGCGAGGCCGCGTTCGGCGGTGCGAACGAACAGGTCGATCGGATATTCGCTCGCCAGTTCACGGGCGACGTCAGCCGTGCCGTCGGGCGAGTTGTCGTCGACGACGATCAGCGTCGGCGGCGCTTCGCGGAACACCTGCCACAGGCGATCGACGAGCGGCCGGAGATTATCGCGCTCGTTATAGGTGGGAACGGCGATGGAGAGCGATGGGGACTTTGTGTTCAACCCGTGCTACTCCGTGCGGCCGCGGCAAATTGACTGGGGCAGTTCAGCATGCGGACCGCCGCCGTTGGCAGGCTGTGCGATGCAACGGCGAGCGCCCCGGCTTAGCCGTCTTGTCCGGTGATCTGGGGAGATTTGAGCTGCTTCACGAAATAGGCGGCCCACTCCGCCCGCAGGGCGCGCTCGCTTTCCGAGCCGATCGGCCCGAGCTTTTCCGCCACTGCGGTCAGGTCGGCGGCCTTGAGCGGCGGCGAAACGACGGACGGCCATCGGTCGCGCGCGGCGCGACCGGCGACGATTGCGTCGCGCCAGGCCATTTGCAGCGGGATATGCGAGCCTTCACAGAGCGCCGCGATCAGCGGGCGCAGCACGCGTGTCTCGCGCTCCGACCGAGCGAGATCAAACTGGATGCCGAAATCAGTCTTGAAGGGATTTTCGGCCACCGCGAGCTTGGCGGCTTCGCCCTCGATGACCTGCGGCACGATTGCGTAGTGGAAGAGCGGATCTTCGCCGGCCGGGTTCTGCGCTGCGTTGCCGGCCCAGATCAACTGCCCTTCGGCGCTGAGCACATACTCGACAAATTCTTTCGCGATCGCCGTTGCGCCGCGGGTGTTCATAACGCTGATGACATCCGGCGAGACCGCCGTGGCGCCCATGGGGTTTACATAGGCGAATCGGTCCGGCGCACGACTGGCGCGGCGCAGGCCTTCGAAGTTCACGGCGAAAGATGCGAGAAAAATGCCGCTCTCCACGCCGTCGAGCGCTTCGCTGCTGGAGCGCGAGATTCCGCGGGCGTTGGCCAGGATCTCGGTGATGAGGGTCCAGCCGGGCTCCCAGCCCATGCTCTGCGCAATCAGCGCGAGGCACTCGCGCGTGCTGCCGCTGACGTTGGGATCCGCCACGCCGATCCAACCGGCGAAGCGCGGATCGCCCAGGTCGGCCCAGGTCTTGGGCGGCTCGATACCGCGCGCCGCGCAGGCGGCGGCGTTGTAGAAAATGCCGAAGCTGCTGAGGCCCGTGCCGTACCAGTGGCCGTCGGCGTCGCGCGTCGGCAAGCCCGCGACCGTCTCCGGAATGTCCTTGACCGCGGCGGCGATGTCGAGCTTGCGGCTATAGCCGCGCTCCTTAAGGTAGCGATGGTCGACGATGCCGCCGCCGAACATCACGTCGGGCACGCGCGACCCGGACTCGCCGGCGGCGCCGAAGGCCGAGTCGAGATAGGCCACGCATTGCGGCGTGCCTCGTTGAATAAAATGGACCGCGACGGCCTGTTTGTGACGGGCGTAATACGAACGGGAAAAGCCGACGCTGAACGCATTGGTGATCGCTGAGCTGTGCGGCGTCAGGACGATCAACTCGGCCGCAGGCCGCGACGCTTCGCCGCCGGTGGAGGCTGCGTCGCACCCGGCCAACATGGAGAAAACAGCAAACATCGGCACAAAGACGCGCAGCAGCGTCGCACGAGAATGGAGCATCAGAATCTCTCCGGTCGACGGTCGGATAGTGGTTTCCGGATGTCAGGATACGCCCTGACAAAATTGTACGGCAGGCCCCGAGCTTTCGCGCCCCATCTGAGTCGGCGCGCCGGTCGGCGGCAGGCGAAACGACCGGTCCGGCCGGTTTGCGAAACCGCGGCCGCTCCGGCAGCGTAACATCTCATGCCCCGGCGAATCCTACGCTGGGGCAAGTTCCGCCCGCTCGCGGCGTCCGGGGACGCTCCGGTGCGGCGGATAACTCGAGGAAAATGATGAAGATCGAAGTTGGATTTGGATTGATGGCGGCCGGGTTGGCGCTGGTGGCGTGGCAGGCCGGCGGACGTTCGCACGCGGCGACGGACGCCGCGCGAAACGAGAAACCTGCCGCGAGCGCCAAGGCCGTGTCGGATTCGGGTTACGACCTGCGACCCCTGACGAGATCCGACGATGAGTGGAAGCGCGAACTGACGGCGCTGCAATACCGCGTGACGCGCGAAGCGGGTACCGAGCCCGCGTTCCAGAACGAATATTGCAACAACAAAGCGAAGGGCGTCTACGTCAGCATCTGCGGCGGACTGCCGCTCTTCTCGTCGGACGACAAATTCGACTCGGGCACCGGCTGGCCGAGCTTTACCAAGCCGATCGACCCGGATCATGTGATTGAGAAGCGCGATGAGTCCTACGGCATGGTTCGCGTGGAAGTGCTCGACGCCCGCAGCGGCGCCCATCTGGGCCACGTCTTCGACGACGGCCCGAAGCCGACCGGCAAGCGCTACTGCATGAACTCCGCCGCGCTACGATTTATCCCCGCGGGCAGCGAAATGCCGAAGGAATCGCTGCCGCTGCCCGCCGACGAACAGTCTCGATTGAGGAAGACCATGAAGACGGATACTGCGATGTTCGGCGCCGGCTGCTTCTGGGGCGTCGAGGAGGCGTTTCGCACGTTGCCGGGCGTCGTCGACACCGAGGTCGGCTACGCCGGCGGCAAGACGAAGAACCCGACCTACAAAGAGGTCTGCACCGACACGACCGGCCACGCCGAAGTGATCCAGATCAAATTTGATCCGGCGCAGATCTCCTACGAAAAGCTGCTCGACGTGTTCTGGGAGATGCATGACCCGACGCAGGTCAATCGCCAAGGACCGGATGTTGGCTACCAGTATCGCACGGTGATCTTCACCTACGGCGATGAGCAGGCTCGCATCGCCCGCGAGTCAAAGGAAAAGCTCGCCGCGAGCGGCAAGTTGCGCAAGCCCGTCGCGACGCAGATTGAGCCCGCGCCGGAGTTTTACGCCGCGGAGGACTATCACCAGGAGTACCTGAAGAAGCGCGGCCTCGGCAGCTGCCATGTGAAGCCGTAGGCCCCTGAAGTTTGCACGCAGCGCGCCGGCAAACGGCGCGCTGCGGCGTGCGGTGCACGCTTTCAACAGCGCTTCGCAGGCACCGCCGCCTCGCTCCATCGCCGCAGGAGCGACAGATTCACGACATCCATCTCGCGCCCCTGCTCGTCATTTTCCTTCGGTGTTTCCAGAATCATCGGCAGCCCGGCAAATCGCACATCGGCGAGAAGATTCTGAAATCCGACGGGGCCGATTTGCCCGCCGCCGATGTGGTCGTGACGATCCACCCGCGATCCCAGCTTGCCGCGGCTGTCGTTGAGGTGAAACGCGCGGATTCGTTCGAGGCCCACCGTCGCCGCCGCCTCCGCGATCATCGCCTCATAGGCGATTGCATCGCGAATGTCATAGCCCGCCGCGAAGACGTGACACGTGTCGACGCAGACCCCCACGCGCGATTTCGCATCGACGCCATCGATCATGCGTCCCAGCTCGGTAAAGGTGCGCCCCAGTGTGGTCCCCTGCCCCGCGGTCGTCTCCAGCAGCAGCGTCGTGTTGTTGGGCGCAGTGGCGGCAAAGACGGCGTCGACCGCGCGGCTGACGCGGGCCAGCGCGACCTCCACCGGCTGCTTCCCCGCCGCCCCCGGATGCACAACCAGATATTCGACGCCGAGCCGCCCGCAGCGATCCAGCTCGTCGGCCAGCGCGGCGATGCTCTTGCGCGACAGATCGGCGTCATCGGAACCGAGATTGATGAGATAAGACGCGTGCGCGACGACCGGGCCGAGCGGCCCCTCGCTCCGCGCCGTACGCCACCGCGAAACCGCTTCTTCGCTCAGCGCCGCGGCGCTCCACTGCCGCTGGTTCTTCACGAAAATCTGCACCGTATCGCATTGCAGCCGCCGCGCTTCGTGGATGGCGTTGTGCAATCCGCCGGCCACCGACAGGTGCGAACCGAAGCAGTGTCGACCCGGTCGGCGGTCGGCGCCGGCAGCGGCAGATGGTCGAGCCGCAAGCGATCCGTGCTTTTTATCTGAAGCCATGGCCGCCGGTCTAATCCGCCGATTCGTCGTGGTCAAACGACTTTCGATCGTCGGCCGGTTCGGCGTTCACGGCGGCGACCGGACCGCTGCAATGCGTCGCGCGGTCGATCCGAAAGGCCCGATCCCCTACCATTGCCTCGGGAAACGCGAGTTCGACCGTGTGATTGCCGTTGAACACCCCGCCCCGACAGGATTGACGCCGTGAGCGATGCGCCGACGCGATCGTTGAATTTCATCGAACAGATCATCGAAGCCGACAACGCCGCCAAGCGCTGGGGGGCGTGGCCCGATGGGAGGCCGCGCGTCTGCACGCGCTTTCCACCCGAGCCCAACGGCTACCTGCACATCGGCCATGCCAAAAGCATCTGCCTGAACTTCGGCCTCGCCGATCGCTACGGCGGACAGTTCAACCTGCGCTTCGACGATACGAATCCGGTGAAAGAAGAGCAGGAGTATGTCGATTCGATCATCGCCGATGTGCGCTGGCTCGGCGCGCGCTGGCCGGGCATGAGCGACGCCGCCGCCAAGCCCGGCGCCCCGTGCGATGCGGGCGTCGTCTACGCCAGCGATTACTTCGGGCAGATGTGCGAGTGGGCGATCGAGCTGATCAAAAAAGGCAAGGCCTACGTCTGCGACTGTACCGCCGAGGAAATCCGCCGGGCGCGCGGCACGCTGACGCGGCCGGGTGCGAACTGCGCCCATCGCGAGCGCACGATTCACGAAAACGCCGAGCTGTTTGAGCGGATGCGCAAAGGCGAATTCGCCGACGGCTCGCGGACGCTGCGGGCGAAGATCGACATGGCGTCGGCCAATCTCAATCTGCGCGATCCGGTGATGTATCGCATCCTGCATAGCGAGCACCATCGTCAGGGCGACAAGTGGTGCATCTACCCGATGTACGACTGGGCTCACGGATTCGAGGACTCGATCGAAGGCATCACCCACAGCATCTGCACGCTCGAATTCGAGAATCATCGCCCGCTCTACGACTGGTTCATCGGCGCGGTGAACGATGGCCGCACCGCGGACGGCGGCGGGCCATGGGGCAAGCGGATTCACCACCCGCAGCAGATCGAATTCGCCCGGCTCAACTTGTCCTACACCGTGATGAGCAAGCGCAAGCTGCTGCACCTCGTGAAGGGTGGGCACGTCGGCGGGTGGGACGACCCACGCATGCCGACCATCAGCGGCCTGCGACGCCGCGGCGTCACGCCCGAGTCGATCCGCACATTCTGCGAGCAGATCGGCGTCGCAAAGTTCAACGGCGTGATCGAGCTGCAAAAGCTGGAGAGCTGCATTCGCGATGACCTCAACCGCCGGGCGCCGCGCGTGATGGCGGTGGTGCGTCCGCTGAAAGTGGTCATCGAGAACTGGCCCGATGAGTCGAAGATCGACTGGCTCGACGCCGTCAACAATCCCGAAGACCCGAGCGCCGGCGGGCGAAAGGTGCCGTTCGGCAAGGTGCTCTACATCGAGCGCGATGATTTTCTGGAGACGCCGCCGAAGGGGTATTTCCGGCTCGCGCCCGGGGCGGAAGTGCGCCTGCGCTACGCCTATTTCGTGCGCTGCACGAGCGTGGTGAAAGACCCGGCGACGGGCGAAGTGACCGAGGTGCGCTGCACCTATGACCCCGCCACGCGCGGCGGCGACGCGCCGGACGGCCGCAAGGTAAAGGGCACGATTCACTGGGTCTCCGCCGCTCAGGCGCTCGACGCCGAGGTGCGGCTCTACGAGACGCTCTTCGCGAAGCCCGACCCCGAAGACACCGACGACGCCGCTGCGGAGGCCGACAGCGCGACGATGCCGGGTGCGGGCGCGCCGACTTCGGCGACCTCCGGCGGCGCTGCGGCGGCCGAGGCGTGGCTGGCGAATTTGAATCCAAACTCGTTGCAGAAAGTCGCCGCAAAAATTGAGCCCAACTGGCACGATGCGGCGAAGACCGCGACCTGGTCCGACGGCATCACGCGCGTGCAGTTCGAGCGGGTGGGCTACTTCTGCCTCGACCGCGACTCCACTGCCTCGCGGCTGGTGTTCAATCGGACCGTCACGCTGAAGGATTCGTGGGCGAAGGCGGCGGGGAAGAGCTGATTTGTAGGGTCCGCTGTGCGGACCTTTTTGGTACGTCGCAGCGGAGGAGGTCCGCACAGCGGACCCTACGAACTGCGGACCCTACCGAGGTTCGGGAGCATTCGGCCGCGCGACGCGAATCGTCGCCCCGTCGAAAAAGTTCGATAGCACCGGCATCGGCGGCCGGGCGGCGACACTGCACCACAGCTTCACCAACGCCGGCGCAAGGCGAATATCGGCGACCTCCAGCAGCCGCCCATTCTCGGGGACGTACACGAGCGACTTCGGGCAATCGATCACCAGTGCGGACGTCTCGGGCGTGAAGGCGTAGGCCGAAGCTCGCGGGAAAGTGAACGACGGGCGATGAACAATTGCGCCCGGCACGGCGTAAAAGCCGTCGGAACTTGCGCGAGCGCGCGAACCAAAAATGAGCCCGACAATGCTGGAAATGATCGGCACCAAGTGGTGACTCGCGAAGAAACAAACACCGATCATCAGTGCCAGAATCACCGCTCCGAGCGCGAAAGCGCCGAATCCCCGAGAGTGGTAGAACTCTCGAAACGGACGGAGGAGCCGCGCCACGCTGCCCTGCTCATGTTCGATCTCGCCGCGGCGACTCCAGTGACGGCGCTCGCGCGGTTCGCGGAAGCGGCCGAGCGAATCGCGTTCGAGCGGCGGAATGCCGCCGATCCGCTCGAGCGCCTCGTGGTCGCGGTAGAGATCGAGCGGCTCCGATGGGATCGGTGCATCCGGCCGCGCCGGTCGCTCGCAGGGACGCATTTCGAGGCAAACGATGACGCCGCGCGGAAGCCGATGGAGCGGCTTCATCGGCGGCGTTCGCCCGGCCTGCCCATCGGTCAACAATGAAAATTCCAGCGCGCGATGAGGGAAGCGCCGCTCCGCGTCGGGGCGTTTGAGCAATGCGACGAGGCGATTGACGCGCGCGCCGCGCCGACGATTGAAGGTCTTCATCGCGACTCTGCTCTCGTAGTCCCTGGCGAACAGTGCGACGATGGGGCCGCCGAAACCGATCACCACCGTGATCGCAAAAATTGCGTTTCCGAGTGGCCCGGGGCCGGCGAGGTTTGATCCTCCAATGACCGCCACGATCCATAGGATGAACAGAACCCAATAAACCGTCGCGCTTCGCTTGGAGATGGATGGGAGAAAGACGCCGCGAATCGCGAAGATGCGGATTCTCGAACAGATGCCGGCGCCGTCGACCGCAGTCGTTGATTCCCCAGCCGTCAACATGATGGAAAGATTGTAATGGGGCCAAAGCCGACGGCGATCTTCGAGCGGGTTGCCCAGCGGGGCGATGGCTCACGCGGAGGCCCCCTGCCCTCGTCGCGGCGTTAATCTGCCGCACCATGCCTTCGAACCAGGATCAATCAGTCAGCAATGCCGGCGCGAGCGCCTCGCCGCAGGATCGCACCGCGCGACCGACACGGCGCGGCGGCGGGCGTTGGATCGCCTCGCTGGCGATCGTTGCGTCGCTGGCATTCGCGCTCGGCTTCGTCGGGCGTCGCTGGTGGGACGAGCGCCCG
>JALHOX010000048.1:0-8678 GCA_022842805.1 Phycisphaerae bacterium
CATCGAGGCCTGCGCCGCCGCCGGCATCCCGCGCGAGGCCATGAGCTTTTTCCCCACCGACCACGGCGGCGCCGCCGAGCTGCTGCGCCAGGTCGATCGCTCGATGCTCTTCGGCGACGCCAAGACCACCGCCCCGTGGAAGAGCGACCCGCGCGTCGAGCTGCACGGCCCCGGCTACAGCAAAATCGTGCTCGGCGACGACGAGGCCGACAACTGGCCCAAGCACCTCGACCTGATCGCCAGCAGTATCGCCGCCAACGGCGGCCGCTCGTGCATCAACGCCAGCGGCGTCTGGACTCCGCGCCACGCCCGCGAGATCGCCGCCGCCCTGGCCGAGCGCTTTGCCAAGGTGCAGGCGCTGCCCGTCGACAATCCAAAGGCCGAAATCGCGGCCTTCGCCAATCCCGCGGTGGCCGAGGCCATCAGCGGCAGCATCGACGCCGGCCTGCGCGAGCCGGGCGCAACGGATCTGACCCTGGCGGCTCGCGGCGGCGCATCGCGCCTGGTGAAGCTGGGGAGCGTGGCCTATCTGCTGCCGACGATCGTGCTGATCGACCCGCCGGCCTCCGCAAATGGCGTCGCGCCGGCCGCCGGCGGCGTTGCGGCGACCGGAGGCGTCGCCGGATCGGTCGCCGGTCCCGCGCCCGCGGCTGCCTTCGCGTCCGACGGCACGTCAGCCCGCGAGCGCTACGCCGGCTATCCGCTCGCCGATCGCGAATTTCTGTTTCCCTACGCCAGCGTGATCGAATGCCCCACAAGCGAGATGCCCGCCGCCGTCGGCGGCACGCTCGTCCTCACCGCCCTCACCCGCGACCGCGACTTCGCCGCCCGCCTCATGGCCGCCGGCAACATCGACCGCCTCAACATCGGCCCGATCCCGACGTTTCAGCTCAGTTGGGACCAGCCGCACGAGGGCAATCTCTTCGAACACCTCTATCGCCAGCGAGCCTTTCAGATTTCGGATGCGGCGTAGGGATGCGCGCCGACGAACTGCAAGCGTGCCTCAAGCTGCTCGCAGCTGCGCTCGACAGTTTGCGAACGGCCCCGACGCCCGAAAAGGCGTTCTCCGATCGCCGAATCTGGGCGGAGGGTGCAGAACTTAGTGATTACAGCGTGGCCGACATAATTCCATACGTTGGCAAAGTTCGTTCGACGAGCGCCCGCAGTAATCAGTTTACGATTGAGTTTGCATCAACGGACAAAAGCTATCCGTACACGGCTAAGTTCATCCGCCTTCATGACGGTGAGTATCGCGTCACAGGAATGCAATTTGGGTGTCCCGTGTGCTTTGGGGGGCTCGTTAGCGATCAAGCGAGCTGCCCTTTTTGCGAAGATGAGGGCTCTCACTTCGACCAGCGCGATGACGAGCCAACGCTGCGGCGGCCCGCTGACGTGGCGGGAGTGATGCCGCTTAGCGACCGCACAACTCGCGCCGATGGATCAATCCTCGGCACCGCGCGCGTCACTCCGCCGCGTCCGCCCTTCGCCGCGGCCCGCTGGACGATCATGACAGCGACGATCGTGGGGGCCGCGTGGTTCGCCCACGCCCAGTCGTGGCGCGATCCGATGTTGGGTGCAGTATCGGCCTGCAGCGCGTGCGTCATCCTGCCCGTTACCGCGATGGCTTTCTGCTCGTGCGCACCTGGCGCAACATCCTGCTCGTCGGCTGGGTGTGGCTGCTGATCTGGCTCACCGCGATCGGGCAGCGCCGCTGGCTCGAAGCAGAAGCGATCCGCGCCTTCCGCGACGACCGCTACACGTTCCGCTTCTCGGGGATGCGCTTCGACCTCGTCGACGGCATGCCCGGCCCCAACTCCAGCGAAGCCGAGTACCAAAGTATGCCCGGCGCCGCCATCGTCCGCGTCCACCGCGACGACACCGGTTACTCGGCACAGCTACTTGCCAACGACTAGCAAATAGGTTGGGTTTGCACCCAACCTACACGGCAAGCAATGCACAATCACCGCAATTGCGACCGTTAAGATTGTGTTAATTTTGCCTACCGAAATGCCGGACAGAATCGCTCGTCGCCGGCGATTCCGACGAGCGTGTGGAAGCGGTGACCGCGCGGGCAAAATTCCGCACCATGGGTTGAATCCAGGGGTCGCCGCGGGCTACGATGATCGCAGTTCGGGAGCGCTGCCGGACGCAGGAAATCGACACGGGCTGGGGAACTGCGCGAGCAGAGAAATCTAAAGCTGCGACGACGCTGGCTGCCGTGCACGGGGGCATAGTCCGGAATCGTACGTCATTCAGAATCGCGATCTGAATCCCTTTGTTTGAGTCATGTTTTTCAATGGACAGATGGAGAAATGAAGATGTACTACATGAAGAATTCGTTCCGTGTGGCCGCCCTCGCGGCCGTCACCGGCTTCGGCGCGTCCATTGCGTCGGCGCAGGTCACCCTGGACTGGTCCACCGTCGGCAACGCCGGCAACGCGGGTGACCCGAACGCCTTTGGTAGAGGCGGGGTCGCGTACGAGTACCGCATCGGCACCTTTGAGGTGACCAACGCGCAGTACGCTGCGTTTCTCAACGCCGTCGCCGCGAGCGACCCCAGAGGGCTCTTCAACGCCAGCATGGGCTCGGACCCCCGCGGCGGCATCACCCGCTCGGGCACCGATGGTTCCTTCACCTACGCCGTGAGGCCCAACATGGGCAACAAGCCCGTGAACTTCGTGAGCTTCTTCGACGCGGCCCGGATGGCCAACTGGCTGACCAACGGGCAGGGTTCGGGCAGCACCGAGAGCGGCGTGTACACCCTGAACGGCAACATCCTCACCGCCATCACGCGCGACCTTTCGAATCCCAATCAGGTCTTTCTTCCCACGGAGAACGAGTTTATCAAGGCCGGCTATCACCAACCCGCCAGTGAGGGTGGCGACACCGACAACTTCTGGCGCTTTGCAACGCGAAGCAACAGCTCGCCGACTGTTGCGTCGGCGACCGCGACCGGCGAAATCGCCAACCCGGGTGCAACGACCGTCAACTACAACTCGGGCTGCGACTGGAACGGGCAGAACGGCAATGTAACGACTGTCGGTTCGGCCGGGAACACCAGCTTCTACGGTGCGTTCGACATGAACGGCAACGTACGTGAGTGGATCGAGACCACCGCGTTCGCCCAAGGTTTTCGGGGCCAGATGGGTGGCGATTTGTTTTCCGGTTTCAACCCCAATCCGACCCTCGTCTTTGGACTCGATCCGGCCTTTGTTAACTATGCTATTCCGACGAGCGAGGGTGTCGACCTGGGATTCCGCTTCGCGAGCCCTGTCGCGCAGCCGGTTGCACTCGTCGGCGACATGAATTGCGACAACTTCGTGACGGTCGGCGACATCAGCGCGTTTGTCCTGGCCCTGACCAACCCCGAGCAATACTCGATCGACTTTCCCCAGTGCGACATCCTCAACGGCGATGTCAACGAGGACGGGTTTGTGACGGTTGGCGACATCGCGGCCTTCGTGCAGTTGATTATCGGATAAGCGATCGTCAGCGCGACCGCGCCTCGCGATCGTCAACAGATCGGCAAATACGCTCCCAAACGCCGGTGCCATGCCGACCGCTCTTGCGGCGGCATGTTTGTCGCTGAATAGGCCGACAAACTCCGCCATTCTCCGCCACGCGCACCATCCGCGGCATGGCCTTTGCGTCGCGCAACGGTGTTTCACGTGAAACACCGTTGCGCGGCCGCCCGCACGCCCATCAACCCGACTGCGGCATCGGGAAGCGCTCGCTCATCCACTTCTGCCACGCCGGCTCATCGCGCGCGATCGCGGTCTTGCCGTTTTCGCCATAGAGATAGACGCTCAGGCACACCATCACCATCCCGCCGCAGGCGAACGCGCCGACATATGCCGTCCCCGGCGCGGGCGAGTCGAGGCGGAGCAGCATGGTGCTCTTGTGCGATCCCTTGCCGAGCGCGTCCACCACGCCCGTCGTGCGCGGAAAGCCGGCCGGGGCGCTCCAGGGTTGCCCCTCGCGCAGGTGAATGAGCCCCAGCTCCCCGCCCGCTTTTTCCCATGCTTTGGCGTCCGATTCGCCGGAAAAGCCCACGAGTTGCATGGTCGAGCAGGGCATGCCCTTGAAGTGCTCCAGGTACATCCGCAGGATGCGGAAGTAGGCCGGCCAGCCTTGCTCCAGACCGTTGAGCTGGTTGTCCCAGTCGTCGGTGCTGGCGAAGAGGCTGTGGACCACGCGCACGACGCACTTGCCGCCGGCCCGCGCCTCCACGGTCCACTCCGTCGCCACTTTCGGGGTGCCGGGCATGCCGAGGTCGCCTTCGGCCACGAAGCGCCGCGGCGCGTCCCATGCGACGATCGTCGCCGGCGAGTCCATCCCCGGCCCAAAATTGCTGACGATCTCGCCGCCGTTGCGCTCCTCCATCCGCGTGGGGACGAACCACGACGAGACGCCGGGGCCGGTCGCGATCGCCGCCCAGACTTCCTCGGGCGTTCCCTTCACTTCGACTTCGACCTGAATCGATCGGCGACCGGATGGATCTTTCTGTACGCTCATGTTCCTGAGTCCTTTGCACGTTCGTTTCGGGGCACTTCGTCTTATGCAAATGCCGGCGGGAGTGTGAGTTCGATGAACACACTCTGCGGGTTACATCCGGGTCATCTCCGGCCCTGTCGCCGTTCGGGGGTCGAACATCGACGACGGCGCGTCCGTCTTCGGAATCGCTCGGTGCACGTCTCGGCGAAAGGGGAGTCCAACGGCCTACGCCTCCGGCGCCACGGGCGTCGGATAGGCCCCGACCATCACCCGATGCCGCCGGCCGCCCGCTGCGGATTCATCGTGATAGCGCGCCACCAGCCCGGCGACGGCCGCGGTCAGCTCGTTGCTAAACGCGGCCCGCTCTTCGGCGGAGCGGAATCGCACTTCGGTATCGATCGAAAGCGTTGCGAGGCGCTTGTTCAGATCCTCGGCCTTGCCCATCAACTGGCCGACCTCGCGGACAACGCGGCCCGCCAGCGCCACCAGATAGCTGGCGGAGAGCCGGTCCATTCCCTTCCCATCGCCCCCGCGCTCGGGGTCGGCCGCGACCGGGCCGAGAGCCGCGGGTGAGACGACATAGGACGACGCAGTCGCCACCAGCCGCCGCTCGGTGAGCCCGCCCCAGCGTTTTTTCTCCGCGACGCGCACCAGTCCATGCCGTTCGAGCGTGCGCAGGTGGTAATTGACCTTTTGTCGGGGCAAGCCCATGCGGCCGGCCAGGGTCGCGGCCGAAACGGGGGTCCGCAGCTCCGACAGCAGCCGGCTTCGGACCGGGTCGAGCGCTACGCCGGCGGCGAACGGGTCGTCGATGACGCGAAGGTCGATCATTCCAGGCAAATTATCATTGACAAATTAATTTGTCAATGGTTTTCGACGGGGATTGCGAGTTGTTTTGATTGCCGTCCCCAACGCCGACAGCCAGCCCCTATTTGCCCGATAAAACCGCCCTGATTCGCCGCGAAATCGCGAATGCGATGGTCCGGCGGTCCCTCACCAAATTTTTCTGGCGATTCGCGAACCAATGCGGCGACTGCTGCGTAATGACTGGTGAAGGGCAACGCCACACGCCCTATGAAAAGCTTCTCCTCCCTCCGTGCCCCGCGGGCGTCGCAGAACACGTGCGACGCCCGCGGGGCATTTCGCACTTTGGACCCGCCCGACGTCGCCGAGGGGAGTCAGGTCTGCAACGCGCCGTTTTCGAGCACCAGCATCCGATCCGCCGATTTGGTCAACTGCATGTCGTGGGTCACCATGACGATCGTCTGACCGCTGCGGTGCAGGTCATGAAGCAGAGCCATGATTTTCGCCCCCGATTCGGCGTCGAGGTTGCCCGTCGGCTCATCCGCCAGCAGCAAGAGCGGCTTATGCACGAGCGCTCGGGCGAAGGCGACCCGCTGCCGTTCGCCGCCGGAGAGCTCGGCCGGGCGATGCTTCAGCCGGGCGCCGAGGCCGATCTGTTCGAGCAGCGCAATCGCATCGCGGCGGATCGCGCCGCGCCCGCCAAACCAGCCGCTGATCGATGTGCCGACCATCCGGGTCATCAGCACGTTTTCGAGCACGCTCAGCTCGGGCAGCAGGTGATAAAACTGAAACACGAAGCCGAACCAGCGGCGGCGCATCTCGTTGCGTTCGCGCTCGGTGGCGGGGAAGACGCTGACCTCCGGCGATTGCGGCCCGGCCGTGAGCGAGATGCGGCCGCTGTCGGGCGTGTCGAGCGCGCCCAGCAGGTGCAGCAGCGTGCTTTTGCCGCTGCCGGAGCGGCCCATGATCATCAGAAACTCGCCGCGCCGGACCGAAAGGTCGCAGCTGGTCAGCACGGGCACGACGCTGCGGCCCATGCGATAGTGCTTGCGAATCGCGGCGGCGGTGAGCAGATTGTCGGCGTTACTCATAGCGCAACGCCTCCACCGGCTGCATTCGCGCTGCCCGCCACGCTGCCGCCAGCGAGCCGAAAATCGCCAGCAGAATTCCGCAGACGACGATAATCGCGAAGTCGCTGGTGCGGACGGTGTTTGGGATTTCGTCGAAGGAGTAGACCGAGCGATCCCAGACCTGCCACGCCGGGTTGATGTGAATCAGCCAGGCCTGAATCTCGTTGATGTAGATGACGAACAGGTAGCCCAGCGTTCCGCCGATCGCTGCGCCGACCACGCCGATCGCGGCGCCATAGCCGACGAAGATCGCCGCCACGCCGGCCGACGACCCGCCCAGGCTCTTCACGATGCCGATATCGCGCGTCTTCTGCAGGACGATCATGTAGAGGATGCACATCACCAACACTGCCGCAACCAGCGAAATGATCGCGAACAGGATCGTGACGAGGATGCGCTCTTTTTCGACCGGCGCGATGTAGGCCGCCTGCGACTCTTCCCACGTCTGCACGCGGATGCCGCTCAGAAGGTTTCGCTCAAACTCGCGGACGTCGGGCAGGTCCTTTTCGAGATAGCTGCGATAGTGCTGCTCGAGCCGCTCGGCCAGCTTGTTTGCGTCGACG
Organism: Phycisphaerae bacterium; assembly: GCA_022842805.1. Classification (GTDB taxonomy): domain Bacteria; phylum Planctomycetota; class Phycisphaerae; order UBA1845; family Fen-1342; genus JALHOX01. Next base: position 6,992 of record JALHOX010000048.1, read on the forward strand.
CCGGGCTTGATCTTGATCTGGATCTGCGAGCAACGGGCGGGGATCTTGCCGCTGTCGTCGGCCCGCTCGCCCTCGTCCATCAGCAGCAGCCGCTGCAACAAGGCGAAGTCGCAGTAGATCGTCTTGGAGTCGATCTCATAAATGCCCGTCCGCGAATCGTCGGCGTAGCGCAGCGGCACCTTGATCGGCGCGTCGACGGAGCCGCCGTCACTGATCGGCAGCAGCGTGAGGATCGTCATGCGGCCGCGCTGCATATAGCGTCGGTAGCGGCCGTCTTTTTCGCGAAACGCGACTAGATCGCGACCGATGATGATGCCCTCGCGCGGGTCGCCGAAGTAGCCGGCGCGGCCGACCGAGCCGTCGTCGCTCGACGGATCGTCGGTGGCGCCCTCGATGTTGACCTCAAACAGACCGGGCAGCGTGGGCAGCCCGGCTTTGCGCAAGGCGACATTCACGCCGGAGTCGACCGTCTCGCGATCTTCGATCCCGGCGGCGCGCGATTTGGCCAGCAGGTCGAGCAGGTCGGCGGGCAGAGTCACCCACATTTCACCTGGGCTGTCGGACGAAACGGGCGAACGCTCCGGATCGAAGCCCAGCTTGGGCTGTTGCTGCACGCCCAGCGTCGTGGAGCCGGGATAGTACTTTTCGTAGAAGAGGCTCTGCTTGAAGGCGTTGATGCGATAGGTCTTTTCGAGGTCGATGCCGTTCACCTGCACGGTGTTCAGGATCGCCGTGTCCTGAAACGAGAGCAGGCCGTAGCTGAAGATCACCGGGGCCGCGGCCTCGATTTCGGGCCACTTCGAGATGTCGGTGATGAATTCGCCGTAGAGGGGAAAGCCGCGGGCCGAGTTGTTGTTGACGACGATGTCGCCCAACAGCCCGCGGGCCTTGGCTTTGATCTTGTCCAGGAAGCCGCCCATCACCGAATTGACGATGACGATCATGGCGGTGCAGAGCATCACCGCCGCGATCGCGAAATAGGCGATGCGCCGGGCGAAGAGATAGCGAAGTGTCAGAAAGAGCTTGTACAAACGTCCGTGTTCCGCGAATCAACTTCGCTCGGCGGCGCGACGATCTGGGGGCGAAAGGCGCATCAGACCTTCGGCAGCAGACCCTTGGCCGTCAGATAGTCGAGCACCTGCTGGGCGCACTCCTGCGGCGAGTGCTTGCCCGAGGCCAGCACAATCTCGGCCTTCAGCGGAGCCTCGTAGGGGGCCGAGATGCCGGTGAATTCCTTCAGCTCGCCGGCGCGGGCTTTTTTGTAGAGGCCCTTCGGGTCGCGCGTCTCGCAGACTTCGAGCGGCGTATCGCAATAGACCTCGACGAAGGAGAGCTTGCCCGCCTCGTGAATCTGGCGCACCAGGTCGCGATCGGCGCGGTAGGGGCTGATGAAGCTGGTGCAGGTGATGATGCTGGCGTCGGCGAAGAGCTTGGCCACCTCGCCGATGCGGCGGATGTTTTCCGTCCGATCCTCGGGCGAGAAGCCCAAGTTTTTGTTGAGCCCGTGGCGGATGTTGTCGCCGTCGAGGACGTAAGCCATGTGCCCGCGGGCGACGAGGGCGTGCTCGAGCGTGTAGGCGATGGTCGACTTGCCGGAGCCGGAGAGGCCCGTGAACCAGATCGTCGCGCCTTGCTGCTTCAGGAGCGTGTTGCGTGCGGAGCGTTCGACGTGGCCTTCGTGCCACGT
>JALHOX010000048.1:8688-15332 GCA_022842805.1 Phycisphaerae bacterium
CACGTAATGTTGGTTGCCTTCTGCGTCGCCATGTATTTCCCTTGGAGTGCGTGTCGGGGCCGGGCGGTCGCGGGGGTCGCATGTGCCGCCGTGTCCGGCCGATTCGCGGCAAAGTAGCGGGCGGAGTGCGGGAAGGGTAGCGCCGCCGCCGTCGGCGGGCGCCGAAGCGCACGTCGAGGCGGCGGATTGGCTCCGGCGAAGGGCCGGAATCGTCGGCCTGGGGGCCGCAAGCCGGAAGACGAGGTCGGCGGCTAGGTTTCGTTCAGCTCGTCAAGCAGCGCGATCGCTCGGCGCAGGTGTGGAATGACGATCGAGCCGCCGACGATCAGTCCGACGTTGAAGATTTCCATCATCTGGTCGTCGGTGCAGCCCAGCTCCTTGCAGCGAATGACGTGATAGGCGATGCAGTCGTCGCAGCGCAGCACCATGGACGCCGAGAGGCCCGCCAGTTCCTTGGTCTTGGTGTCGAGCGCCCCCTCGGCGTAGGCCTGGCCGTCGAGCGTGAAAAAGCGGTTGATATTGAGATTTTTCGCATCGAGGATGCGACGGTTCATTTTCTCCCGAAACGCGCGAAACTCCGAAAGACGCGAACTCATCGGCAAACCTCGCGAAAAGCAGTGGCGGCCCAGCTCGGCGGGCCCGGCCCGCAGCCGGCCCCGGAGCCTCAAAATCTATATACCGGACGATTTTGGGGCGAGCTGCGCGGTATCCTGTGCGGTATGAAGACTCCGCCGGTCGCCAAGCGTAGGGCGGCCGCGACTCCGCTGAGTCCGGCGGACTTTGTTCCGTTTGACGGATTGCCCGGCGTCGCAGCCCTCGCGCGGGATTCCAGCCTACGCCAGCTTTGGTGTAACCACGAGTACACCGAGGTGACGAACACTTCCGCGAAAAAGCTGCGCGGATCGACGATCTGGGACGTGCTGCCGGCCGCGCTCGCGGACGAACGCGCCGTCTTGATGGAACCGGCCCTTCGCGACGGCAGCGTGGTCACGTTTCATCAACTCTACCGCGGCTTGCGCTACGTCACGCGGGTTCATCCGCTCGACCCCAAAGCCTTCGGCACGCGCGGCATTTTTGTCGTGCTCAGTCCGGCCGTGCACCCCGTGCTCGCGCGCCCCACCCTCCCCTCGCAAATGCCGCTCGCCGTCACTCCCGATCTGGGAACGCTCGACACGCTGACGCGGCGCGAGTTGGAGGTGCTCTACTCGGTCGCCGAGGGCGCCACCGCCCAGCAAATCTCGCAGCAGTTGCACGTCGCACTGAAGACCATCGAACGCCATTGCGAGTCCATCTTCCGCAAGCTCGCACTCCCGAATCGCGCCAGCGTCGTGCGTTTCGCGGTTGAGCGCGGCATTCTCGGCTTCCCTCGCGATCAGTGGATCGCGATGGCGGCTCGCGTGCGCGAGATCGACCCTGACGCGGAGTCCGTGCTTCAGAGCTCGTATTCGCTGCGTTCCTTGTCCGACAGCACATCGGCCAAGCGCATTCGCACATAGTCGACGTCGACGATGACGTGCTTGTTGGCCGCGTCCGGGGCGTTAAACGAAATCTCCTCCATCACCCGCTCGACCACCGTGTAGAGCCGTCGCGCGCCGATGTTCTCGACGATCTCGTTCACGCGAAATCCGGTGTCGGCCATCTCCTGCACCGCCTCGGCCGTGAACTCCAGCTTCACGCCTTCGGCCGCCAGCAGTGCGACCTGCTGCTTGATCAGCGACGACTGCGGCTCGGTCAGGATGCGGTGGTAATCTTCCGATCCCAGCTCGCGCAGTTCGACGCGATTCGCAAAGCGCCCCTGCAACTCCGGCATCAGGTCGGCCGGGCGCGAATGGGTGAACGCGCCCGCGGCGATGAAGAGGATGTAATCGGTGCGCACCGGCCCGTAGCGGGTGTTGACGGTCGATCCCTCAACCAGCGGCAACAGATCGCGCTGCACGCCGCTGCGCGAAATGTCGGGCGGGCCGCCGTCGACGCTGCCGCCGCAGAGCTTGTCGATCTCGTCGATGAAAACGATGCCGGCCTCTTCGCAGCGAGAGATGGCGGCGCTGCTCAGATTGTCCTGGTCGATGCGCTGGTCGATCTCCTGCTGCACGAGCAGCTCAAACGCCGCCGGCAGCGGCAGCCGCTTGCGCTTCTGACGGGTGGGGTTGACCCGCTCAAAAAAGGCCTCCAGCTCCGGCCCCATCTGGTCGAGGCCCATGTTGGTCATGACGTGCACCGGCACGGCCTTTTCTTCCACGCCGACCTCGACCAGCCGCTCTTTCAGCTCGCCGGCGCGAATCTGCTGACGCAGCTTTTCGCGCGTCCGCTCGCGGCGGCCGGCCTCTTCCTCATCGGAGTCGATCGTGGCGCTGGTCGGGAGCAACTCGTCGAGAATCCGGTCCTCGGCCGCTTTCTCGGCCTCGGCCCGCACGCGCTCCGCCGCCCCGTTGCGGGCCATGGCCACCGCCCCGTCGGTCAACACGCGAATGATGCTCTCGACGTCGCGACCGACATAGCCGACCTCGGTGAACTTGGTAGCTTCCACTTTGACGAACGGCGCGTCGACCAGTTGCGCCAGTCGCCGGGCGATCTCGGTTTTGCCGACGCCGGTCGGGCCGATCATCAGGATGTTTCGCGGTGTCACGTCGCGCCGCACCTCGGGCGCGAGCTGCAGGCGACGCCAGCGATTGCGCACCGCAACCGCGACGGCCCGCTTGGCCTCTTCCTGTCCGACAATGTATTGATCCAGGGCCGCGACCAACTCACGCGGTGTCATGTGCTTCATTTCACTTGCCGCCAAGCGCGCTGGAGTGGATGCAGGGATGCATGGGGTCCTCCGGGTGGCATGGGTCAAGGGTTCTCCGTGACCCGCCCGTTTGATTAGGTGCCATGGATCACGTTTGGGTGACCCGTGTTCCGGTCCCGTTCGCGCGCTCGGCCGCCTCCTTCTTTTCCCTGCCGATCTCATCCGGGCGACACCCCGCCGCAGCGCCCGCGCCGCCGGATTCGCAAAAATTGCCGAATGCTGATCGGACCTTCAGCCCGATGAAATGGTAGTGGCGCGTCGCCGCGCGGGCCATTCCAGGCTGCGCGCGTGCGCGGAATCGTCGAATCTCACCGCCGGCGTGAACATCCGACAGGATGGACACGTCTACAATGGCGTTGTTGGAGACGAATGAGCGAGGATCGCCGTGAGCTTTGACCTGCAGCGCGTCCGAGAGCAGTTCCCGATCACGCGCAACTTCAATTTCCAGAACCATGCCGCTGTCGCGCCGCTCTCTCGGCCCGCCGCCGACGCGCTGATCGGCTATGCCCGCGAGCTGGCCGAAGCGGCCTACCTGCGCGGCACCTACTACCGCGCCGCCGAGCACGTCCGCATGCTTTCCGCCCGGCTCATCGGCGCCAACGCCGACGAAGTCACCTTCATCAAGAACACCTGCGAGGGCATCAACTACGTCGCCAACGGCGTGCAGTGGCTGAGCGGCGACAACGTCGTCAGCACCTCGATGGAGTTCGCCGCCAACGTCTATCCGTGGATGAACCTCGCCCCCCGCGGCGTAACGCTCAAGCGCGTCGCTGAGGATGACGGGCGCATACCCTTCGACCGCCTCGCCGCCGCGATCGATCGCCGCACGCGCTTGGTCTCGGTCTCCGCCGTGCAGTGGTCCAATGGTTTTCGGCTGGATCTCACGCGGCTGGGCGAGCTGTGCAAGCAAAAGGGCGTGCTCTTCTTCGTCGATGCGATTCAGGCCCTGGGCGTCCACCCGATCGACGTCAACGCCATGCACATCGACTTTCTCGCTGCCGACGGGCACAAGTGGCTTTGCGCCCCGGAAGGCGCGGGGGTCTTTTTCTGCCGCCGCGAGCTGGTCGGCCACCTGCACCCCTCCGAGCCGGGCTATATGTCGATGAAGCACAGTTACGAGGCGCCCGAGCTGCGCTTCGACTTTCATGACGACGCTCGGCGATTCGACAGCGGCGTCTATAACCTCGCGGGCATCTGTGCCCTGGGCGCTTCCATCGAGATGTTCCTCGAAGTCGGCGTCGACACGATCCAAAAGCGCGTCAAGGGACTAACCGATCAATTGGTCGAGGGTCTTCGTCGCAAGGCGTGGACGATCCACAGCCCGCGTACGGCGAGCGAATGGAGCGGCATCGTGAGCTTCTCGTCCGATAAGCACGATTTGCAGGCCATTCGGTCGCATTTGCGCAACGAATTCAAAATCGTGGTCGCCAGCCGTCTCGGACGTCTGCGGGCTAGTCCCCATTTTTACAATTCAGAGGATGAAATCGCGCAGTTGGTCGAAGCGTTACCGGCCGCGGGATGAATCAGCGCGTGACGGAATGCAATGTTCGCGCCTGTGGTTCCGACATGGGTCGCGCTATAATTGAGTGAGTGTGCCGGACCCGGAGGGTCGCGAGGTCGATGACGCAACGCAAAGTCCTGACTCGAGTGCGGTGTGTGCCGCGAGTCGGGCTTGAACATACCGAAGTCCGCGAGATCGAAGTCGACTGCGACCAGCCGCACGACGACGAATTTCTGCGCGAGTCGATCGAGCGCTTCTTCTCGCGCCGCGGGATGGGCGAAGCGCTCTACGACCTCGAAGTCGACGACAACGGCTACTTCGCCGTCGTCAACGACGAGGCCTATCAGCAGTCCTGGGGTAAGTCGCTGTTCTAATGTGATGCGGGCATGCCGCCCGCACGGCGTTCATCCGGTAGGGCGTGCTGCTGCCGCTTTGGCGATCGCGCATTCGCCCAACCGAAATCTCCGCGGCGTCAACCCACCACCCCGCTCCCCGTTCACGAACTCCCGCCATCACCGCGGACGTGGAACACTCTGCAATTCCCCTTGCGGCGGCCCGGGGCGCTGGCCGCCACCCGAAGAAGTGTGTCCGGCCGCGATACGCCAGGCACCATCGATGCGCTCCATCAGCATCAACACGACGCTGGAGAACTGAGACAGTGATTGTTCGCCCTGGCGGATTTCCGTTGCGGTGGCGAGCTGCGCCCACGCAGCGTCCGCCGACAATGGCACGATGCGGACCGCCGTGAGCTTGTGGGAGAACTGCAACCCGGGTGGAAAGCTCCTGAGCGCTGCGACGACGGCGTCGGCGCTCGGGTAGCGCGCTTCGCCGTCTTCGAGCCACACGAATCGATCGCCCTCCACCAGCACGGAACGGATCGCGGCTTCGTCGCGAGATTCAAATGCGCGGATCCAGCGATCAAGCAGCGCGCGAACTTCTCCCTCGATTCGCGTTGAGTCGAGCGAGGCCTTTTCCGGCGATCGCTGATTGCAATCTGCGCCGATCGCGCAAAGCGCCGTGATCGCGAGCAACGCCGCGCATCCCGAAATCGACGTCGTCTTTCTCATCAGCTTCCCCCCAGCGTTTCGAGAGCGCTCGGCAGATACTGAATCACGCTCGCGATGTTGCCCTCCGTGTCCTGAAACTTCACCACGGTCCCCACGCCCTGGATCAGAAAACCGGGCATGAGGATCTGCCCGCCGTGTTTCACGATCTGCTTGGAAGTTTGTTCCACGTCATTCACGCTGATGGAGCACTCAAAGCCGCGCATGCCCGTACCGCTGAGCGGCTCTCGCCGCTTCTGCAGCGCCCCCTCGACACCGGGCTGCCCCGTAAACACCCGCCAGAAATCGGGCGGCCCCCAGGGCTCAAAGCGCCACGAAAAGACCGCTTTGTAAAACGCCATCGCGCGTGCGCAGTCGTCGGCATGAATCGCGAAGTGGCAGACTGGATTCGGCATCGCCAATGCTCCTGGGTGAAGTTTCGACTCAATTTGCGGTCGGAGCGGAGTGTTGTCCAGCCGATATACTGACGACTAATGTCGAATAAACGACATGAGCCATGCGTCCGTTGCCTCGGACTGACCTATCCCCCGGGGCGCCGCATCGAGACCCATGCTCACGGCTGGTCGCAGTTGATCTATGCGGTTCGGGGCGTGATCTCGGTGACGGCGGGCGCCGGTTGCTGGGTCGTGCCGCCGATGCGGGCGCTGTGGGTCGCTGCGGGCGTCGATCACGAACTCCAGATGAGGGGCCGGGTCGAGATGCAGACGCTCTACTTTCGGCCGGATATCGCGCCGTTGCTGGAGTCGCCATGCTGCGTGATCGATGTCGCGCCGCTGTTGCGGGAGTTGATCGTTTCGATCGTGATGTCGGGCGGGTTGCACCGCGCGACCCCGAGCGATCGGGCCCGTCTGCGGCTGCTGCTCGACCTGCTGGTCGTTGTCCCGGAGCGCCCGCTCGCGCTGCCGATGCCGACGGATCCGCGCGCCCGGAAAGTCGCCGGGAAGGTGCTCGCGCATGTCGGCGTGGCGGCGTCGCTGAGCGATCTGGTGAATGAAAGCGGCGCGTGCCTGCGCACCATCGAGCGGGCGTTTCTTCAGCAAACCGGCATGACCTTCGGGCGCTGGCGCCAGCAGGCGCGGTTCCTGGAAGCGATTCGTCTCATCGGCGAAGGACGCGATGTGACCGCCGTGGCGTTGCGCGTCGGCTATCGCAGCCCGAGCGCCTTTGTCGCCGCATTCAAGAAGTGCCTGGGGAAGACCCCGGGGCAGTACTTCACGCAGGCGACGTCCCGCAGCCCGCGAACTGCCGGGTCGGGCGCCGCCGCGCTGTGAGCAGTGCCGGTGCTTGAATC
>JALHOX010000049.1 GCA_022842805.1 Phycisphaerae bacterium
CGAGCAGCGCGGCGAGGCCGCTGTGAGCGGTGTTCAGATGATTGGACTTGAATCGGTTCATGAGCTTCTCCGTTGGAGTCGGTTGTTTTTTTCGTGGTTCGGGGTCAAGTCAGCGTCCCCCCGGTGCACCGCGGGCGGACGGGAGAAGCTTCGAAGGGGGCGGGTAGACGGATGCAGAAATGGGCGAATTGGACGAATTTGCACGACCACGCCCCCGCGCCCCCCGGGTCGGCGCAAAAAAATAGGAGCGACGCAGGGTCGCTCCGCTGGGGACATTTGCTGTTTCGCTCGACCGTCGAGGCGGCGACCGATAATTAGTCCGGCAATACCCGATCGGCGTCCCAGCCCTGCAACAGCGACAGCGTCTCCGCTTCGAGTTGCCCCGGCGATCGCAGGAACGAGCCGCTCGGCAGCGCGAAACCGTGATATCGCGTCTGCTTCTCCGTCATCACTTCGACGTGGCCGTCAAAGAACGAGGCGTTCAGGATGTACTCTTTTCCGTTGCGGTGGCGGTAGCTCTTCTTGAGGTTGAGTTCGGGGTCGCCACCCGGATCGAATTGAGTACCGTACTCCCGGCCACGATTGAAGATGGTGCCTGACGAAGCGAAGTTGCCGACTCCGTAGCCGTCGATCGCGTTGGCGCGGGCCCACAGCGAAAAGCGGCCGCTGTCCTCAATAAAACGCATGCCGTCCAGCAGGAAGAACTTTCGTGACGGCGGGCCCACCTTGGAGATACGCGGCAGATAGTCGCGCGGCGGCTCCGATTCCCAGCCCGTCGGCGCGACTTGCCAATCCACCGGGTACTCGCCGGAGCCCGGCGTGGAGTTTTTAAACGTGCCCTGCCTGAGGCCCGCGTAGTTGCGACCGACCAGCAGGAACTTCCAGCTGATCAGAAAACTCGGAGCCAACTGGGTATTCCACTGATCGTGCGGCGCGGGAGGGCCGCCCAGGAGAGGAGTCACATCGCTCGTTTCCGGACAGCGGAAGACGCCTTCGCGTGTCTGAGCCATTCGCCCGATCGTGTTGGCGTAGTTGATGCCCGAGTCTTTCATGTACCGCTCGCGGAGCGGCGTCGCCCAGTCCCAGGGCGTGGTCGGAGCATCGCGATAGGTGAGCGCGCTGCCGGGGCCGAACGCCGGAATGCCCGAACCATTGGGCGCGCCGACGATCCAGTCGTCGTTCTCAAGCCCGTAACCGGTCGCTGCAATCGCAATTTGCCGCTGTCCCGAGCCACAGACGACGCGCTTGGCCAGTCGCCGAGCGCCGCTGAGGGAGGGGAGCAAGATCGAGATCAGCACCGCGATAATCGCGACAACGACCAGAAGCTCGATGAGTGTGAAGCCTTTGCGTTTCATGAATCTCTCAAACTCGTGGAAGTCGCTCCGACGATGGGCGGAGCGTGCGTCTAACGTCTTAGGCCTATCATGAACCCCATGGCAGCGGGGCCTTGCAATTCTTGCAGTTCATCCGGTCGGGGAGGTCTTTCTTATCCTCGTACTGCGCCTTCAGCAGGATGTTGTGAATCTGGATCGTTCCGCATCCGCGGCACTTCGTACCGCGCAAGACGGTTGAATTCCCACATTTCGGGCACTTCGCCGGATAGCCGCCCCCACCGACCCGCAGGGTCGTGCCACCGGTCCAGTCACAGCCGTCCGAGGAGCACGCGCTGTCTTCGGTAACGCTCGGGCTGCTCCCGAAGTTCTGATAAGCGTAAATCCCGCCCACGACGGCTAGAGCGATTACGACCGCGGCGATGATCGCGTTCCGGTTCATCCACTCGTCTCGGCAAAACTCGTCGGGGCGCCAGCAGCGAATTTGGGCGACCGGCGCAACGCCGGTCGGGTGCTCTTTTGAAGGCCGGACACGCCGATGTCCGACCGAACGCAAGCATTGTAGTGGCGGACCCGCCCGGCGGCGAAGGGTTGTTGATTAAGATTTGGTTAAGAATCGAACGAGCGCCAGCGCGCGTCTGAAATCGAACTCGCCGACCCCGGCCGCGATCGGGTGGCACGGTTGGTTAGCACGTGGGACGGCACGTCGGGTGGCATGAACAAGCTGTACTCGGCTTGTCCGTGTCGGCGATGGTCCAGCGCCGCTCGAAAACACGGACAACGGAGTACCGTTGTCCGTGCCACCCGACCGTTGCCCGTGCCACCCGACGGGCTCGCGAAACCGTGGCAGGGACAACGTGGTGGCCGGGGCCGCTACACTCGGCGAACCTATGAGCCGAGAGTTTCGCTATCAGCGGCGGGTCACTTTCGCCGAGACCGACATGGCCGGCGTGATGCACTTTTCCAACTATTACCGCTGGCTGGAGGAGATCGAGCACGCCTGGTGGCGGTCGCTGGGGATGAGCGTCTGCACGCACGACGGCCTGCAATCGGTGAGTTGGCCGCGGGTGAAGACGACCTGCGAATACATCCGCCCGGCCCGGTTCGAGGACGTGCTGGACCTCTCGCTCCGCGTGACGCGGGTGGGCGGGAAATCGCTCGAATACGAAGTCGACTTCGCCCGCGCCGCCGAGCCGATCGCCCGCGGCACGACTGTCGCCGTCTGCTGCCAGATCGACCGCGGCGGGATCTTCCGCTCGATCGAGATTCCGGCAGACATCCGGGCGAAGCTGACGGGGTGAGCGGGGAGTGCGGGCATTTGGCCCGAGCGCCGATCGATTCAGCGCGTGACGTGCCGGCAGAGCGCCCGCAGTCCCCTACTTGCCTCTGGCCCCTTCACGCCTTCGTCGCTGCGTCGCTATTTGCACCCCTTCACCCCTCCAACTTGCGATTCGCCAAGTCGCCCCTACCCTCATGACTTCAACAAGGAGATTCGACGCATGAAGGACACGTGGCTGCTGTTCGCGATCGGGGCGTTTTTGTGCTGGGGCGCGTATGTGCCCACGATTCACTCCGGCCAGCTCGCGATCGGCGGGAAGTCGAAGGCGCTATGGGCATTTCTCTTTGTCGGCGTCGCGTACTTTCTGACGGCGGTACTCGTGCCCGCGGGGCTGCTGGCGTCGCGCGGCGATCTGGCGGTCGTGCCGGGGGCGAAGGGCGTGGGCGTGTCGATCCTGGCGGGCGTGCTCGGCGCGGGTGGGGCGCTGTGCGTGATTCTGGCGCTGATGAACGGCGGCACGCCGGCATCGGTGCCGCCGATCGTCTTCGCGGGCGCGCCGATCGTGGCGAGCATCGTGGCGATGGTGCTCCACCCGCCCAAGAGCGGCATCAGCGGCATCAATCCGCTGTACTTTGTGGGCATTTTGCTGGCGGCGGGCGGGGCGGCGCTGGTCCTGCGATTTAAGCCGGCCTAAATCGGGAAGATTGTGGCGAGTTTCGAGGGCAGAGTGTCGAGTTGAAGATTGGATCATGCGCGCATTCCGATCGATCACAGTGTCAGGTGGCAGATGGCAGGTGTCGGGGCTGGCGATCGCGCTGGCGTTGGCGGGGTCGAGCGCGTTTGCGGGCGATTGGGCGACATTTCGCGGCGATGCGGCGCAGGCCGGCGTCGCGAAGGATGTCTTGCCTGAGAAGCTCGAACTGCTGTGGCAGTACGAGATGGGCGACGCGCTCGGAATGGGATTGGTCGTCGCCGACGGCGCGCTGTTCGCGGCTGCTCAGAACGGGCGGATTCACGCGCTCGACGCGGCGAGCGGGGCGCTGAAGTGGAAGTTTGAGCAGGAGGATGCGTTTGTCGCGCCGGCGGCGGTGATCGATGGCGCGGTTTACGTCGGCGACGATTTTCACGTCATGCTCTCTTTCGACGCGGCAAGCGGAAAGAAGCGCTGGAGCTTTGAGACGCAGGGGTCGATTCACTCGGGCGTGCAGGCGGCGGGCGCGGGGCGGGTGCTCTTTGGTTCGGACGATGGGCATCTGTACTGTCTGAACGCGGCGGATGGCGGGATTGCGTGGAAATACGCGGCCGATGATCGCGTCTATGGCACGCCCGCGGTTTTCGAGGGGGCGGCGCTCTTCTCGGGGTGCGACGGATTTCTGCATGTGATCCGGCTCAGCGACGGGGCGCGGGCGGCGCGGATTCCGATCGGATCGCCGAGCGCGTCGAGCGTGGCGGTGGACGCGGCGTCGCGGCGGGCGGTGCTGGGGACGCATGGCAATCAGGTGCGGGCGATCGAGTTGCCGGGGGCGAGCGAGTTTGCGGCGCTGTTGGCGAAGGCACGCGTCGCCTCCCCGAGCAGCGCGCCCGCCAGCGGGCCGGCTGCGGCCTCAAACGTCGCATCGAGCGGGCCGAGCACCGAACCGACGACCGCGGAGCGCGCCGCGGCGGCCGAGCGCGCGTTCGACCCGGCCGAAGCGGGCGGGATGCGCAGTGCGTGGGTCTTTGAGGCGAGCGAGCGGCAGTTTCCGTTTGTTTCGTCGGCCGCGATCGACGGCGGCATCGTGGTGATTGGCGGCAAGGACAAGGTGATCTGGGGGCTCGACCTGGCAGAGGGTAAGCCGCGCTGGCGGACGCCGGCGCGGGGGCGGATCGAGGCATCGGCGGTGATCGCGCCAGTGGGCGAGAAGCGGGCGGCCTGGGCGTTTGTCGGCGCGCAGGACGGGACGATGTACGCGTTGGCGCTGGCGGATGGGCGCGTCGCATGGCAGTACGAGAGCGGAGCGAGCATCAACACGACCGCGGCGATCGCGGGCGGGAGGCTCTACTTTGCGAATGATGCGGGCACTGTGTTTTGTTTTGGGGCGAAGTGACGCGAATGCTGTAGCAGGCGGCGGCTTGCCGACCGACGAAGAGAAAAAGGCAGGGCGCGGAGTACCGCGGCCTGCCCTACGCATCTGCGCATCCGCGCGGGCTGAAGCCCGCGGCTCGTATCCAATCACTCATACTTCGGCCTACGAGCCGCAGGCCGCTACTTGTGCCTAGCGGGCGTTGACGAGTTCGACCTCGACGTTTTCGTCGGGATAGCCGTCGGTGATGACGCGGTCGTTGAAGGCGTTGTAGAACAAAGTTTGGCCGTTGACGAAGACCCGTGCCTCCAGCGTGTAGAAGCCGAAGGGGTCGACCTGGGCGGGGTTGTAGTCGAGCACGAAGGGGATCGGGACCTGGCGGCCGTTGGTGAGGAAGCGCTGCTCGGCGACGATGGCGGGGCCGCCGCGATCGGCGCCGGAATCGACGATTCGTACCAGTACTTCCGCGTTTTGCGGCAGCGCAATGCGCTCGCGATAGAAGAGCCGGCCGGCCAGCCGCGCGATCGGCAGAGGTGCGGCGACCGCTCCGCTGGCGGGTTCGAGCAGCAGGTCGATCGGCCGACGATCGCTGGCGGCGCCGACGCGGAAGGGCTGCACTGTTGCGTACATCAGGCGGCCGGAGCCGGTCGCGATGTGGGCCGTCAGGCCGAGCGCCGAGCCGGGCGCGAGTCGCGGGCCGCAATCGATTTGAAACGGAATCGGCGATTGTCCGCCGATGATCCGCTGCTCGCCGACGACTGCGCCGCCGGCGTTGAGGTCGATCAGCTGCACGGTGGCGCAGTTATCTGAGGGGAGCGCCAGCCGACCGCGATAGCTCAGCGAACCGAAGAGGATCGTGGGCTGGACGATGATCGGCGGGATGCGGACGTAGACGAGGCGCTGGCCCTGATAGATGGGGCGGTAGTAGAGATTGCCGACGCGGCAGATGCGCTGTCCCTGATGCGTGATGAATTCGTGGCCGGCGGGCAGGACGCTGATCGTCGCGCCCAGCGGCGGCTCGACGACGAGATAGGCGAGACGCCCGTTCTGCACGGACGGCAGGTAGTACACGTCGTCGTAGCAGTAGTAGCTGACGCCGCCCAGCAGCACCGGCGTGCAGCCGCCGGGCAGAGAGCCGAGGAAGGCGCCGAGCGGCGGGTGGCAGACTTCGTAGCTAATTGCCGAGCCAGCGCCGATGGGGCGGTAATAGACGTCGCCCGCGCGGAAGTACTCGACAGCGCTGATGAGGATGCGCTCCGCGAGATTGGGCAGACGCGCGACGCGCGTGCCGCGCGGCACGAAGCCGCGGGCGCGGATGCCCCGCTCGACCGGTCGGGCGCCAAACCCTGGGCGCGTCACGGAACGGTCGAAGTTGTTGATGGGCGAGAGGTTTCCGCCCCCGGGCAGTTGCGTGGGCCGCTCCGGGCGATTGTCTACCGGCGGGCGCACGACCGCGGGGCGATTGTTGCCCGTGGGCGGGTTCACGACGGGTGGATTGGTCACCGGCGGATTGGCCGTCGGCGGGCGATTGATCGGTGCGGGGTTCACGACGGGCGGCGGGTTGGCCGGCGGCGGCGTGGGCTGCGGCGTGGGGCTGGTCGGCGGATTTGTCGGGCGGGGCTGACGGCCGACCGGGCGGCGGCGCACTTCCTGACCCCAGGCGTCGCCGACAAGGAGCAGACCCGCGAGCAGCGCGACGCGGGCGAGGGAGACGGTTCGCATATTCATCGTATCTTTCGAGACCTCATGCGGATGTTTACTTGTGTTGCAACGGGGCGGCGCGGCCGGGGAATCCATCGCCAAGGCTCAGGAATCGACCGAGGCGAGCTCGAGCTTTTCGAAGTCGGTGGGCAGATCGAGCTTCAGGTCGGCGTCGTCCAGCGAGTCGGAGAGTTTCCACTCCGTGAAACGGGCCTGGAACTGCGGAGCGCCGGCGTCGGCCTTTCGGACGACGACGAACTTCACGGGCAGAGCCGGACCATCCCGCGCGATCCATAGCTGCCAATCCACATCGTCGCCGCTGAAGGCGACATGATCGCACTCCTTGCCGCCGATCGTCGCCTTGCCGACGTAGCGGCCGATGCGCATTCCATCGGTCAGCGCGGCGAAGACGTCGTCGAAGAGGAAGTCGCCGGTCGGCACAGAGAGCCCGTATTTGGCGGACATTGTTTCGAGCATCTGTCCGACCGAGCCGCTGCACGGTACCTGCGAATAGGTCTTGGCGTGGCGGTCCATGAGCGTGACCTGCGCGCCGTCGTAGGTGTAAGAGCGATCCCAGCCGCGCCCGCGGGCGACGGCCATCACGCGGTTGGGCCGGGCGACGCGAACCTCGAGCCGACGGTCGTGCTGCAGCTTCATTCCGGTCGCGTCGGGGACGTCGAATTCCTGTTCGGCGACGAAGCGGAACGCCTTCGCATCAGCGAGGGTCTTGCTCATCTTCTTCAATGCTTCTTCGGCACGCAGATCGATCACGGGCGAGGGGTCGATCGCGGCGGCGGAGGGCGCACCGGCCGGCTGAGAGGTCGGCTCATCGGCGGCGAAAGCGACGGCTGCGAGCGCCGCGCTGCCGACGGCGAGCAGAATGCGCCCCATGCGGGAAACGCTCAACATATTGCGACTCCTGAGAACCAAGAGGACGTTCGACACCTGCGCCTGCGAGAAGCCGTTGGTCGCTTCGTTCGCGATCGGTGCTGCGACAGCGCCGCTTCCCGGGGGAAGCGGCACGCGCGCGAGCACCTGTTCCACGAACATCGCGGCAGGCGCCGCCATGATCAGCGCGCGAGTTCGGCGAAGTCGATCGGCGACGGTTCGGCGAAGACGCCCTGCGAGTCGAAGGTGAAGATCAGCGCTTCGCCGCAGAAGAAGTCGAAGCCGTTCTCGAAGAAGCCGTCGACGATGTCGAAGCTGTCGAGCAGTTCGCCGGTAATCGGGTCGTAGTATTCCTCGATCAGCAACTCGATCGAGCCGACGCAGGGGTACTCGAGCACGAGCGAGCCGCTGAGCGAGCCGTCGAGCGGGGTCTCGACGAAAATGCTCTGCTCGATGCCGTCGACCAGGAAGACGTAGAAGCCGTCGAGGCCGGTGGCGTTTTCGAAGACGAAGATGTTGATGTCGTCGACCACGTCCACCACGATGTCTTCGCGGAAATCGTTGATGATGGTGACGTTGTTATTGATGATGACGGGATCGGGCCGGGTGGCGACGAGCGCGGGCGGGAAGACGGTCGGCTCGGCGGCGATGAAGGTCGTGGGACCGATGCTGTCGTCGAACAAGTCGGCGATTTCTTCGACGATATCTTCCAGGTCGTCGCCGTCGAGATCGACGCAGCCGACCGGTACGAGGGCGGTCGCGAGTGAGAGACCGAGGACGAGGCGGGTCGAGCGAATCCAATTCCAAACCGAGCGCATGCGAACTCCTTTCGCGTTGTGAGAGCCGGGCATTTCAGCCCCCGCTGATGGAGGAAGTTATCGATTGGGTTGGGTTAGGGCAAACGAAAAATCGGATCTGGAGTTGCGCGGGCATGACGGAGGGATAACAGGCGCGAAACAACGCGGTCGTCGGCCTGCGAATACGCAGGTCGACGACCGCGCGGGGACGTCATTCGAATTCGGAACTATTTTTTCTTGCGCTCGGCCAGCGCTGCCTGGGCCGCGGCGAGGCGGGCGATCGGCACGCGATAGGGCGAGCAACTGACGTAGTCGAGTCCGACGTCGTGGCAGAAGCGCACCGTCGCGGGATCGCCGCCGTGTTCGCCGCAGATGCCCAACTTCAATTTCTTACGCGTGTTACGGCCCGACGCGCAGGCGTGTGAGACAAGCGCGCCGACGCCGGCCACGTCGAGCGACTGGAATGGGTCGTCGGCGAAGATGGCGTGTTGCGCCTGATCGAGGTACTCGGGCAGGAAGCGACCGGCGTCGTCGCGCGAGAGACCCAGCGCGAGTTGCGTGAGGTCGTTGGTGCCGAAGCTGAAGAACTCCGCGCTTTCGGCCAGTTTGTCGGCGAGGATCGCGGCCCGCGGCGTCTCGATCATCGTGCCGACGAGGTACTTGAGCTTGGTCCGCGCGGCGCGAATGACGCCCTCGGCCACCGCTCGCGTGCGATCCACGAGGATCTGCAACTCGCGGCCGTCGATCGTGAGCGGGATCATGATCTCGGGCAGCACTTCGACGCCGCGGCGCTGACAGGCGATGGCGGCTTCGATGATGGCGCGGACCTGCATGTCGAGGATTTCGGGGTAGGTCAGGCAAAGGCGACAGCCGCGATGGCCGAGCATGGGGTTGGTCTCGTGCAACTGCGACGAGCGCCGCTCGATTTGAGCGGGCGTGCGCCCGCTGGCTTTCGCGAGGCGATCGACCTGCTCGGGCGTGCGCGGCAGAAACTCGTGCAGCGGCGGGTCGATCAGGCGGATCGTGACCGGGCGGCCCGCCATGGCCTCGAAGATGCCGATGAAATCTTCGCGCTGATAGGGCAACAGCTTGGCCAGCGCCGCGCCGCGCTGCGTGGCGTCGTCGGCGACGATCATCTCCTGAATCGCGAGTTGGCGCTCGTGCGTGGCGAAGAACATGTGCTCCGTGCGGCAAAGGCCGATGCCCTCGGCGCCCATTTCGATCGCCTTCCGGGCGTCTTCGGGTGTATCGGCATTGGCGCGGACGCGCAGGAAGCGCATCTCGTCGACCCATTGCATGATCGTCTGATACTGGGGCGGCGGCTCGGGCCGCGAGAGCGGCAGCGCGCCGGCGTAGATCTCGCCGGTCGAGCCGTCGAGCGTGATGGTGTCGCCCTCGCCAAACTCGCGCCCGCCGAGCTTCATGCGTCGCTTGTGCTCATCGACCTCGAGCTCGGTGCAACCGACGATGCAGCACTTGCCCCAGCCGCGGGCGACGACGGCAGCGTGCGAGGTTTTGCCGCCGATCTGGGTCAGGATGCCCTGAGCGGCCTGCATGCCGCCGACGTCTTCGGGGCTGGTCTCGGGGCGGACGAGAATCACGGCCTCGCCCTTGGCGGCGCGACGTTCGGCTTCGTGAGCGCTGAAGGCGACGGCGCCGGCAGCGGCGCCGGGCACCGCGTTGATGCCCTTCGCCAAGCGGCGCTCGCGAAACTCGGCCTGAGAGACCTGCGGGCTGATGACGGGATAGAAGAGTCGCTCAATGTCGACGGCCTTGATGCGGCGCACGGCCTGCTCGCGCGTGATCACGGGCTTGCTGGCGGCGGCCGCCTCGCGGGCCGAGAGCAGCTTGCGCTTCGTCAGCCGCTTTGCATCTTCGCGCGTGATCAGCGGCTTGGTGGCCTGTTCGACGGCGATGCGGAAGGCGGCGGTGGGCGTGCGCTTGCCGCTGCGACACTGCAGGATGAAGAGCTGGCCGCGCTCGACGGTGAACTCAAGATCCTGCATCTCGCCGTAGTGCGTTTCGAGAATCGCGCGGACGGCCAGCAACTGGTCGTAGACTTCGGGCATCTTGTCGCGCAGCGAGATGAGCGGCAGCGGGGTGCGGATGCCGGCGACGACGTCTTCGCCCTGGGCGTTGATCAGCAATTCGCCGTAGAACTCGTTGGCGCCCGTGCTCGGGTCGCGCGTGAAGCAGACGCCCGTTCCGCTGTTATCGTCGACATTGCCGAAGACCATCTGCTGCACGTTGACGGCGGTGCCCTTCAGGCCGACGAGCCGCTCGACGCGGCGATAGGTGACCGATTTTTCGGCGTTCCAGGAGCGAAAGACGGCGTCGATCGCACCGTGGAGCTGCTCCCACGGATCCTGGGGAAAGACGTTGCCGGTGAGATTGCGATACTCGGTCTGAAACGCGCCGCAAAGCTCCTGTAAGGCGGAGGCGGGGAGCTCGGAGTCGATGGTGACGCCGGCCGATCTGCGAGCCTCGGTCAGGCGGCGCTCGAAGACCTCTTTCGAAAGGCCGCAGACGACGGTCGAGTACATCTGCACGAAGCGGCGGTAGCAATCCCAGGCGAAGCGTGAGTCGTGCGTCTCGCTGATCAGCCCCTGCACCGTCGTGTCGTTTAACCCGAGGTTGAGCACCGTTTCGAGCATGCCCGGCATCGAGACGGCCGCGCCGCTGCGCACGGAGACCAGCAGCGGATTCTCGGAATCGCCGAAGTGCAGCTTGGAATCGCTCTCCAGCTGCTCGACCGCCTTTTTCACCTGCTTCTCGAGCCCCGCCGGCCATTGGCCGTTGTGCGCGAGAACATGCGCGCAGGCGGGGACGGCGACGGTGAACCCCGGCGGAACAGGCAAGCCGATGTGCGACATGGTGGCGAGGCCGGCGCCCTTGCCGCCGAGGAGTTGCTTGTCCTCGCTCGTGTGCTCGCGATGCCCCTTGCCGAACGGATAAACCCAGCGTTCTTGTTTCATCAATTTCTACCTTGCGGAAATGCTTGCGGACCGCGTTTTCAATTATCGATGTAATCGGGTGCGCGGCGTTTGTCTATTGATTTCGGCGGCGGGAGTCGTACGAAGCAAGTGCGGATTCAAGCGGAGAAAAGGGCTCGATTGAAAGACTTCCGGAGCAGATTGTCCTCGGCTCGCGCGCAGTGGAAAGTCGCTCCGTCTGCAAGGACGACGCCAAGCGGTGGATTTGTTCAAGATTTCCAGCGGTTTTGGCTTAGCGTTCCGGTGGATCAGCCGGTTGCGAATCGGCTGGAGCTGAGGCGGGCTGCGAGGCGGATTCGGCTTCGAGTCGCTTGGCCAGCGCGTCGACGGTAACCAGTTTCACGTTGCACTCAACAGATTTTCCGTCGCGCAGGTAGGTGACTTTGAGCGCGTCGCCGGCGCGGCGGCGGGCCATGGCGCGGTCGAGATCGAGCGGGCGGCGGATCGGTTCGTCATCAATCGCGGTGACGAGGTCGCCGGCCTGCATGCCCGCGTCGGCCGCGGGGCCGGATCCCACCTTCACCGCTTCGACGCCGACGGGCTGGGAACCCGCCACCGCGGTGTCGCGCGGGTCGAACGAAATGCCCATGACGCCGCCGACCAGATCGACGCCGTTCTTGAGCCGCTCCACCACGCGGGCGGTTTCGTCGCAGCGCAGCGCGAAGCCGATGCCCGAGTCGTACCACTCGACGCCGGCCAGTTCATCGGCAGAGCCGGCCTGCGGCACGCAGATGCCGAACAGGCGACCGTCGAGATCGAAGAGCGGGCCGCCATAGTTGGCGGGCGAAGTCTTGGCGTCGGTCTGAATCGTGAGTGCGCGATTGCGACGCGCGGCGCTGATGACGCCGGCTGCCAGCGCGGGCGTGCGCGAGCCGAAGCCCCAGCCGGCGGTCAGCGCCCATTGGCCCGGCCGCGGCTCCGGCGCGAGCGAAGGAGCGGGCAAATCGGCGGCGTCGACCTTCAGGAGCGCGAGCCGCGTCAGGTCGTCTTTGGCGATCAGCCTGGCGATGAAACGCCGGCCATCGCCCAGCGTGGCGAGTGTGACGGGCGGCTGGGTCAGAAAGTTCAAGCTGCTGGTGACGATCCATCCGTCGCTCGACCAGACCACGCCGGTGGTGGGGCCTTCGACCGGGCGAAAGGTGACGGCGGTGATTTTTTCGCCCGTTTTTTCATCCTCGAACTTGGAGACCGGCGCGGCGCCGCCGACGGTGTCGAGACGGACGATCGACGGGGCGATTCTCTGCAATGCGGCCTGGAAGGCGCGGTCGGTGGGCGGATCGTCGGCGCGCGCGGCGAGCGGCGCACTCAAAACCGAGAACAGCGCAGCGACAAGCAGTAGCGACCGGCAACCCGCCGGTCGACGAGTCGTGCGGCAAGCGGCCGGACCACATTTGACGCATGCACCATTCGTCGGCCGGCGAGGAAGCAAGCCCCGACTAGCGCATACACCGCCGCTCGAACGCGGGACGCGACCTATCACTACGGCCATGTCGCATCCTCCGGCAAGCGGATCGACTCCACGCGTTCGCCGCGCTTCACGACGATCTCGCGTGGCGGCGTCTTGGCGCGGGCGATCCACTCATAAAGCTCGCGACAGGTGGCGACGGCCTCGTCGTCGACGAGCAGGATCAGGTCTTCGCCGCGCAGTCCGGCGGCGTCGCAAAGGGATTGGACGCGAACGCGCTCGACGAAGGGCGGCTGCTGTGCCCCGCCGACGTCGAACACGCGCACGCCGATGGAGAGCAGTCGCCGCGATGCGTCACGCAGCGAAATCGAGTTGGGTTGGGTCTCGTCGAGCGAATCGCCCCGCACAAAGGCGGCGACCTCGTCGACGGGTAGCGCGTAGTTGAGCCAGGTGTTGGTGATCGTGCTGGTGACCGGTCGGCCGATCAGTCCGATCAACTCGCCGCTTGCGTCGACGAGCGCGCCGCCGGCACAGCCCGGCGCGCTGACGATCAGATCGGTCAGGAGAACATCGCGATCAAAGTCGATCTCACGCCGTCGAAACCGGCCGGCCAGCGGCGCGCGGCCCGAGAGCAGGCCGAGCGAGACCGAAACCGGCTCGTTACCGCCGGCGACTTTGAACGGGTTGCTCACCGACCAGACCCAGGCCCCGATCGGCGTCGCCGCACTCTCGCGCTGCAGCGAGAACGCGGGCAATTCCGTCGCCTCGATCTTCAGCAGCGCGAGTTGCCGGCGCTCGTCGCGGCGCTGCACCACGGCGGGCAGCGTGCGCCCATCGGCCAATGTGGCGCGGAGGCTCTTGCCTTCGAGCAGCGGCGAGAGCGCGGTGACGATCTGGCCGCTACTGCTGATGATGCAGCCGGAGGCATAGCCTTTTTGCGAACCAACCTCGGCGCCGGTGAGCTTTACGACGCGGGCCTGGGCGGCGGCGATGAGCGGCGGGATTTCGGAAACCGGTTCCTCAGCGGCGCGGCTCTCATCGGAAGAGGCTTTGGCGTTGGCCGGACGAAACGTCGAGCGCGGCTTCAGCGGGTCGCTGCCGACGCGGATGTCGAGCAATTCGCCCGAAAGATCGTCGAAGCGCCAGGAGACGCGCAGCCCATCGGCCAGCTTTCGCTCGACCACGCCCGCGACGCGATCCCCCATCGGCTCGCTGCCGACGACGTCCCAATCGACGTCGAGCGGCACGTCGCGCAACAGCGGTTCGAAGGCACGGCGCGCGTCCGCCGCGCGGATGTCGACGCCGATGTCGCCCGTTTCGCTTTCGGGTTGCGAGGCGGCGACACCGAAGATGTCGAGGTCGACGCTCGCGCCGTCCGTCAGCCGGGCTGCGGAGTTGGCGGGGTCGAGCGCGACAGCCATCGCCGGCTGCTGCTCAAGGGTCCAGCGGGCCGCCGCGGGATCGATGTGCTTTCGTGCCAGCGTCAGGTAGCGCCGAATCGCCGTTTGGGCCAGTCGCGCGTCGGGGACGAAGGCCGTGCCGAGGCGAATCGGCAGCCGCTCCAGACGCACTGTCGCCTCGCGCTGTTCTTTTTCGTGTCTCCAGCGCAGCCGCACGGGCCAATCGGCGGACAGCGGAGCGATGCGATTATTGAAATCGTTCGGCGTGCGAACCGCTTCGCCGTCGATCGACAGCAACGTGTCGCCCAATTGAACGCCGGCCTTCTCCGCCGGCGAGAGCGCCTGCATTGCATCGAAGATCAACTCGTCGCCCGCAGCGCGGACCGTCGCGCCGAGCGTGCCGTGGCCCGTCAGCTTTCCCGCCCGCAGCATCGGCAGGAAGCGCCGTGCCTGCTTGATCGTGATCGCGTAGCCGAGACCGACATTGACTCGACCGCGTTCTTCAAATGATCCGCGGCCGTTGATGCCGAGCACGCGGCCCGACAGGTCGAAGAGCGGCCCGCCGGAGTTGCCGGGGTTGATCGAGGTCGAGACCTGGATGCAATCGGCGTATTCGAGCAGGTTGCCCTGCCCTTCCTGATAGCGGTGCAGGCCGCTGATGACGCCGAGCGTGATCGTCGGTGAGTAGTCCTCTGCGAGCAGGAAGGGATTTCCGAACGCGGCGACCCACTGGCCGACGTGCAGTCGATCGGAGTCGCCGAGCGGAGCCGGCTGGAACGCTTCGCGACCGCTGAGCTTGAACATCGCCAGGTCGCCGCCGGGATCGATGCCGAGAACTTGAAGCGGATAGAGACGGCCATCGGCGAGTCCGCCAAAGCCGCCGCTTTCAAGAAACTCGGCCACGACGTGGAAGTTGGTCAGGCCGTAGCCATCGGCGTCGAGCAGCACGCCGCTGCCGCCGTTCTGCCGATCTCGTCCGGGGAATATGCAGACGACCGATTGGGCCGCGTTAGCGAAGGAGGAGATCCGTGCGTCTTCGGCGGATCGGACGGCGTCGATGTCGGCGGCGTGCTGGGCGCTTGCGACCGGCGCAGCCGCGGCAAACGCCCCGATCGATATCAGGGCCGCGACGGACACGTGATTCGTGTTCCTCAGCATTTGTTCAACCATACGGGGAACGGGGGCATTGTGCCCGCACCCCCCTATCTATCGGATCAACCGCGCCGAGCCCCACGCCACATGATCGCCGATGTCGAGGTTTTCGCCGCGCTGCACAACCAGCGTCAACTGCTTGACGCCGGCCAGATCGACCAGGACATCCTGCGGCTTTTCGCCGGCGCGGATGCTTTTCGACTCCCACAGCACGCGCGAGTCGCCGACGAGGCGCACGCGCGCGTTTCCCTGCGGCGAATACTCATCGAGGATGCCGACGGTCGCCGCGAACTGCCGCGCGCCGCCGCCGGCG
>JALHOX010000050.1 GCA_022842805.1 Phycisphaerae bacterium
AGCGCCCATAGCGGCGGAGTCGTTTGGCACCTCGATGTCGGCCCATCACATCCTGGGGCTGTAGGCGGTCCCAAGGGTTCGGCTGTTCGCCGATTAAAGTGGTACGCGAGCTGGGTTCAGACCGGCGTGAGCCAGGTCGGTCCCTATCTGCTGTGGGCGTATGAGTCTTGAGGGACCATCACTCTAGTACGAGAGGATTGGGTGGTACGAACCTCTGGTGTACCTGTTGTCGCGCTAGCGGCATGGCAGGGTAGCTAAGTTCGGATTGGATAAACGCTGAAAGCATCTAAGCGTGAAGCCGTTCCCAAGATTAGGACTCAATCGCAAGTGAAGAGCCGTGATAGACCATCACGTTGATAGGCCGGATGTGTAAGCGCTGAGAGGCGCTCAGCTTACCGGTACTAACGGTCGAATGCTTGACCTCATTTATGATCGGCTGTGGCACTAACCACAGATGCCGATCGTTCACACCGAAATCTCTCCATGACAGAATTTCGGCATGATCCTGAACCCTTCACACACTATGCTTGCAGCTTGAGTGCAATCGGGCGGCGGCCAAAAGCCCCGCCCGCACACGATCTGCCGGTGAGCATACGCATGGGGAAACACCTGATCCCATCCCGAACTCAGAAGTTAAGACCGTGCGGCCGATGGTAGTCCTGATCGGGCAAGAGTAGGTCATCGCCGGCTTTATGGCCCGCCGACGCGAAAGCGTCGGCGGGCCTCTTTTTTTGCGGCGCCGCGCGAGGCTTCGCGTGGCCGAGAGGTCGCGGTATTCTGGCCCCGTGAGCGTTCTCACTTCCAATGATCTGATTTTCCTCGAAGAGCGGTGATCTGTGCCCCCTGTCGATCTTCGAACCTGGTTGTTCATTGCGTTGGCGCTGGTCGCCGCCGCGTTCGTGTGGCAGCTTGCCAATGCAGTTCGGACGACTTCGCAACGCAGGGATGATTCCGCTCCGGACGGTCGCATCGCCCCGTCCCCCTGGGAAATCTTTGTCGGCGTACTGACCGACTTTTTCGACACACTCGGCATCGGCTCATACGCGACGACGACGGCGCTTTTCAGGTTGCGGAAGACCGTGCCCGACGAGCAGATCCCCGGCACGCTAAACATCGGACACCTGATTCCGACGTTTGTGCAGGCCTTCATCTATATCACCGTGGTGAAGGTGGATGCCGTTACGCTTGTGCTGATGATCGTCGCGGCCGTGGTGGGGGCCGCGATCGGCGCGAGAACCGTGGCGCGCTGGCCGCGGCGGCCGATTCAGATCGGCATGGGGGTAGCGCTGCTTGTGGCGGCCACGTTGCTGATTTTGGGGAAGGCGAAACTGCTGCCGGTCGGCGGAGAGGCGTTGTCGTTAACCGATGGTCGCCTGGCGATCGGTCTGGCCGGCAACTTCGTGCTCGGGACGTTGATGCCGTTGGGTATCGGCCTCTACGGACCCTGCATGATCCTCGTGAGCCTGTTGGGAATGAATCCCTCGGCGGCGTTTCCGATCATGATGGGATCGTGCGCGTTTCTGATGCCGGTAGCGAACATTGAGTTCATTAACCGCAGGCGGTTTCGATTGCCTGCGGCGCTCGGTTTGACGCTGGGCGGCGTTCCCGCGGTGCTCGTGGCCGCACTGATCGTCCGCCAACTCGATCTCGAAGCCGTGCGCTGGCTCGTGCTCGCGGTCGTGCTCTACACCGCCACGACGCTGCTGATGGCGGCGGCGTCTACGCGTGGCCAGGATTCGACCGACCGTACTACGTCGGACACCCGGCCAGTTCCATCCGCGTGATGCGGCTGGCGAGGCCCTGGCCGTCGATCTGCAAGACCTGGTTTCGGCCGCTCTATTTGCCGCGATAGAGCATGGTGTCGGCGCGGGAGATCAGGTCATCGGGGGAGGTATCGGTGTCGATTCGGGTTGATACACCGATGCTGGCGGTGACGTTGAGCGACTGCGTGCCGATGTCGATCGGGGTCGATTGCAACGCCGATCGCACGCGCTCGGCGAGGATCGCGGCGCCGTCGAGGGGCGTTTCGGGGCAGACGATGCAGAATTCCTCTCCGCCAAAGCGGGCGCACAGGTCGTGGCGTCGCACGGCGGCGCGGACCACGTGGGCGACGCCGCGCAGCACCGCATCGCCGGCGTGATGGCCGTGGGTGTCGTTGACCGTTTTGAAGCGATCGACGTCGAGCATGATGGCGCTGAGGGGTCGCCGGTGGCGGGCGGAAATCGACCAGGTGTCCTGCAGGCGGTCGAAGAGCGCGCGGCGATTGGGGAGGCCGGTCAGGGCGTCGGAATTGGCCATGGTTTCGAGCCGCTTGCGGGCGACGTTCAGCTCCATGTTCGCCTTGGCCAGCTCGGTCTGGCGGCCCCAGACGGCTTCCTGAAGGCTCAACATGCGCTCGCCGACGCGGATGCGGGCCAGCAGCTCGGCCTTGTGGTAGGGCTTGGTGAGGAAGTCGTCGGCGCCCTGGTCGAGCGCCTGGACGAGCGAATCGCGATCGTCGTTGGCGCTGAGCATCACGAAGTAGATCGTGCCGAGCGCCTTTTCGCGCTCCATCTCGCGCACGAAGGCCAGCAGCGCCATGCCGTCCATAACGGGCATGTGCCAGTCGCAGACGACGATGCCGTTTCGCATGGCGAGGATCGTGTCTTGCGCTGCGCGGCCGTTTTCATACTCCAAGACTTCGTAGCCGGCGTCGCCGAGATATCGGCTCAGCAATCGCCGCGTGAGCGGATCGTCTTCGACGGTGATGATTACGCGCGGTTTGTTGTGAGGTTGCATCGAGTCGCCCACTTGCTTCCTTCCTTCAAACGACGAAGCACTGATTCGCCGGTCCGTGGGACGTGGCGAAGCTTCGTCAAGGTTGTTTCGGCTAAAAGGCGAGCGAAATTTCGCCAGGCGTCATCGGAAACTCCGAACCGTTGCGGAACCGATAAACTCAATTTCACCACGGCGGCGCGAACGTCTGAATTTTGAAGCTGCGATCGTCGGCGCGAAGCCGGCGGCGCAATGGTCCCAATATCGCGCCGCCGCGCCGCGGATGACTCAGCCGACCGAATATGCGAATCGCCAGCTCTGGCTGATGCCGGATTCGGGGGAAGCGCGCACGAATCTGGTGGCGCTGGCGGCGCTGCGCGTGCGCTCGTTTCATCCGTACTCCTATCGCGTGCCGCCGGCGCTGCGTGATCGGCTCATTCCGGGCGCGGCGTTGCGGGTTCCCTATGGTCGTGCGGGGCGCGAGGTGGAGGGATTCTGTATCGGCGTTTCGGAGAAGGAGTGGGACCAGACGCTGAAGGAGCCGATCGACGCCGTCGCGCCGGTATTCGAATTGCCGGTGACGCTGGCGCAGCTGGGGCTGTGGATTTCCGATTACTACTTCTGCCCGCCGGGCACGACGTTTTCGCTGCTGCTGCCGGCGGCGGTGCGTGCGGCGCGCTCCAAGACGATTCGGGTGGTGCGGCGAGCGGCGGAGTGGTCCGGAGAGGCTCAGCCGACGCCGAAGCAGCAGCGTGTGCTGTCATTGCTGGATGCCGGCGAGCGGGAATGGAGCGAGCTGCTGCGATCGGCGGAGGTGGGGGGAGGTGTGGTAAAGAAGCTGGCGGAGCGCGGATGGGTGACGATTGCGTCGCGGGTGACAGCGCCGCGTCCGCCGGCCGATGTGTTGCGTGAGCAATCCGTCGAGTCGGCGAGAAATCAGCCCGAAGACGGGTTCGCACTGACCGCCGACCAGTCGGCGGCGCTGGCTGTGCTGGCCGGGCGGCTCGCGCAGCCGCAATTTGAGCCGTTTTTGCTGTTTGGCGTGCCGGGCAGCGGCAAGACGGAGGTCTATGTCCGCGCGATCCGGGCCGCGATCGAGCAGGGGCGGCAAGCGATATTGATGGTTCCCGAAATCGCGCTGGCGACGCAGATCGTGGACCGGCTGGCGCGGCGCTTTCCGCGGGTCGCGGTGATGCACAGCGCGCTGTCGCCGCGGGCCAGAGCGGATGCTTTGCGGGTGATTGCGGCGGGCGGGGTGGAGGTCGTGATCGGCACGCGGACGGCGGTGTTTGCGCCGCTGCCGCGGCTGGGGCTGATCATCGTCGACGAGGAACAGGAGGGCAGCTACAAGCACCTGGCGTCGCCGCTTTTTCACGCGCGCGACGTCGCCATCAAGCGGGCTCAGCTGGAGTCGATTCCGGTGGTGCTCGGCTCGGCGACGCCTTCGCTGGAGACGTGGCATCACGCGACCGTGACGCGGAAGTATCGATTGCTCGAGCTGCGCGAGCGGGTGCCGGGCGCGGAGTTTCCGCGGGCGCAGCTGATCGAGGCCGCGCCGCGCGACGCGTTTGCGAGCGAAGAGGACGAGAAGCCGAGCGACGAGCTGCTGTCGCCGGCGCTGCGGACCGCGCTCGTAGAGACGCTTCGCGCGGGTCATCAGGCGATCATTTTGCAAAACCGGCGTGGCTATGCGACGGCGCTGCGCTGCGAAAAATGCACGGCCGCCGTGCGCTGTCCGCAGTGCTTTGCGTACTTTGTCTATCACCACGGCGCGACGCCGTTTTTGCAGTGTCGGCGGTGCGGTGTTCGCGAGTCGCCGGCGCCGGCGCAGTGCCCCGATGCGGCGTGTCGCGGGCCGCTTGCCCCGTCGGGCATGGCGATTCAGAAGCTGGAGGAGGAGCTGCGGGCGATTGCGCCGCAGGCACGGCTGCTGCGGCTTGATGGCGACACGATGCGCCGCCGCGAGGACTATTCGGCCGCGATGGAGGCGTTTGAACAGCGCGCGGCGGATGTGATGCTGGGCACGCAGATGGTGGCGAAGGGGCTTGATTTTCCGGCGGTGCGGCTGGTGGGGGTGGTGGATGCGACGGCGGCGCTGCGTCTGCCCGATCCGCGCGCGGCGGAGCACGTGTTTCAGTTGATTATGCAGGTTGTGGGGGGGGGGGGCGGGGCGGGCGGCGAGTCGCTGGCGCTGGTGCAATGCGACGCGAATCCGCCCGACGGCGTGCGAGCCGCGCTGGAGATGGATTATCGCCGGTTCGCCGATGCGGAGCTGCTCGCGCGGCAGCGTATGAGCTATCCGCCGGTGGTCCGGTTTGTGCGGATCGTTGTGGCCGATTCGCGGGCGGGTGTGGCGAAATCAGAGGCCGAGGCGGCGCAGCGGGCGCTCGGCGAGACGGCGTGGCGGGTGGCTCCGGATATTCGCATCGATGAGCCGACAAGCTGCACGTTTGCCCGGATTCGGGAGATGAATCGAGTGCAGATTCTGCTGCGCAGCTCGAAACCCGGCACAATTCAGCGCGTGCTTCGCGCGGCGCTGGAGGAGCGAATCTGGAAGCCGAAGGCCGAAAAGGTGACAATTGACGTGGATCCGCTCGATTTCATGTGACCTTTGCGGACACTTCCGCGGCCTCATCGGACGATGACCATGGGCGCTGACGATTTCGGCCTTCTCTTTGACCCGATTTTCGCCGACCACCGCACCGCGCCGGGGCACCCGGAGCGCGTCGAGAGACTGCGGGCGATCGAGGAGGGGCTGCGCGAGGCGGAGGTTTTTTCGCGGAGCAAGCCGCTGGGCCCGCGTGCGGCGACCGACGCCGAGCTGGCGCGAGTGCATGAGCCGGACTACATTCGCCGCCTGATGCAGGCGTGCGCGAATGGGGCCGCGATCATCGATTGCGCCGACAGCTCGATTTGCCCGGAGAGCGAGCGCATCGCCCGGCTCGGCGCGGGCGGCGTGATCGATGCGGCGCTCGCCGTCGCTCGCGGCGATCTGCGTCGCGCATTCTGCGTGGTGCGTCCGCCGGGGCATCACGCCGAGGCGGGCGAGTCGATGGGGTTTTGCTTGTACAACAACATCGCGCTGGCGGCCCGCGCGCTGCAGGCGGAGGCGGGGCTGGAGCGCATTCTGATCCTGGATTGGGATGTTCACCACGGCAACGGCACGCAGCACACGTTTGAGCGCGAGGCGGGGGTGCTGTTTGTGAGCATTCATGGGCACCCCAATTATCTGTATCCGCATCAGGGCTACGAGCGCGAGCGCGGCGTCGGCGCGGGGCTTGGTTTCACGATGAACATCAACCTGCTGCCCGGCGCGGGCGATGGCGAATACATCGACGCGTTTGAGACGCGGATCGAGCCGCGCGTGCGCGAGTTTGGGCCGCAAGCGATTTTGATTTCTGCCGGCTTTGATGCGCATGGCGACGACCCGCTGGGGACCAGCCAGCTTACGGATGCGGGGTTTGAGTGGATGACCGAGACGCTGATCAAATGGGCGGAGCGGCACTGCGCGGGGCGGCTGCTGAGCATTCTCGAAGGCGGATATGACCTGGGGGTGTTGCGGCGGTGTGTGTCGCGGCATGCGGTGCAGTTGGCGGGGCGGTAGGGGAGTTTGGGCGTTCTGACCGCGCGGGTGATCGAGCGGATGCTGCTGAGAATTGTTTCGTTGGGAGAGCCGCTACTGTGATTCGAGCGTGGTGATCCAGGTGGTCAACAGTTCGCAACGCGCCTCGGTCATAAGGCCGGCGTCGAGTAGTTCCGCTTCGCTGCGTTGAAGTGCTTCGATGACTTGCGGGGTGGTCGCGCGTCGCATGGCGCCTCTCGCGTCGGCCACCCACCGCGTGTATTTGTGGACGCACTCCAACTCGAACCATTGCACGACGGAGAGGTCGAGCCGCTTGCGGCGGAGGCGGTCCAAGTCGGCTTTCGTCAGCGGCAGATAGGCGATGTGCGATCGTTTTTGCCCGTCACCGGCGAGGATGCTCGCGTCCAAGAATCCGGCCGTGACAAGTGCTTCGAGCTCGGTGGGGGGCTCGCCGTCGTGAGCGATCGTGTACATCGAAAGGGCTTCGGCGAGGGCCCAGAACCGGGGTTGTTCGCGCACCCAAGCAGGCGGCGGCGGCGACTTTGGCGAGAGCACCTCGACTGTGCAGCAGAGCGAGAGCAACCAAAGAAGGGGTACCCACGCGGCGGTGCGCGGTTTTTTCGCCGGAGCTTGCGCGGGTGAATCGGTTGGGGCATTGTCCGACAAGGCAGTACTCCGGCGGAAACGGCTCGGCTCGGCTCGACGTGGCGCCAATTCGCTCCTTCGATGCTTACGAAATATCACGCGTGATGACGTAAGCGGATGGCCCGACCGGATGGCGCGGCGAGGGTCGTCTCCCGTCTTCGTGCGTCGCCGTCGCCGCTCGTGAGCCGTTCCGCGCAGCCGTATCATTTGAGAATGCCCTCAAAGCCACGCACCACGGCCCCATCGCAGCAAGGATCCGGCCCCCTCGTCGCCATCGTGATGGGCAGTCGCAGTGATTGGGAGACGATGCAGGCTGCGGCCGAGATTTTGCAGGAGCTGGGCGTTTCGCACGATGTGCAGGTCGTCTCGGCTCATCGTACGCCCGATCTGCTGTTTCGCTTCGCCGAGACGGCGGCGGAGCGCGGGCTGCGGGCGATCATCGCCGGGGCGGGCGGGGCGGCTCACTTGCCGGGCATGCTGGCGGCGAAGACGGCGGTGCCGGTGCTGGGCGTGCCGGTGATTTCGAAGGCGCTTGCGGGCGTGGATTCGCTGCTTTCGATCGTGCAGATGCCGCGCGGCATTCCGGTGGCGACGTTCGCGATCGGCCCGGCCGGCGCGGCGAACGCGGCGCTCTTCGCGGCGGCGATGCTGGCGACGTCGGACGCGACGATCCGTGGGCGGCTCGAGAAGTTTCGCGCGAAGCAGACGGAAGATGTGCTGGCGAAGCCTGATCCGCGGAAGGCGTGAGGTCGGGCAGGCCTCGGGGCGACGCGCCCGGCGTCTTCGGCCGGCGAATCGGGACGTGCGGCGGACTCGAACGCGGTACCCGCTCCGCCCTTCGGGTCAGGTGGATTCTGGGGGCGAAGGAAGCCGAATTCGCACTTTTTTCTCCGAGATCACAACCACGCAGCGCGACCACTCGTCCGCCGCGGCGAGCGAAAGTGTCTGAACGACGCGGTCGATTATCGCTTGGCGAGACGGCGCGAACAGTCGAACGAGGATGATGCCGTGGTGTGATCCGGGGGCGAACTTACGCGCATCGGAGAAATCCAAATCCTGGGTGATCAGTGCGCGCTGCGATTGCTGCGAAGCCGTCCAAACCGCTTCGTCTTTTTCGCCCAGTAAGCCCTCATCGATGCTCGTATCGACGTCATGCCCCAAGGCTCGCAGCGGCGCAGCGAGCGTGGCGGGAATGTTCTCATCGAGTTTGAGTCGCAAGGTTTAGGCCGAAACTCCGGGGAAGGGGAGGTCGTCGACCGCAGCGGCAGCCGCAAACTCGATCGCACCCTGAATGTGCTCGCGAGTGAGCGAAGGAAAATCGCGGAGAATCGCTTCGGCGGTATCGCCGGCAGCCAGGCTGCACAAAACCGTGCGCAACGTCACGCGCGTGCCGCGGAACACGGGTTGGCCGCCGCAGGTCTTTGGATCGCGGACGATCAAATCGTTGATCGTTGGCTTTGTTTTCGCCTGTGATGGGTTCATTTCTCTAACATTTTAGCATGGGAAAAGTCGACTTGCCCAATCGATCCCATCCTCCGTGCGACGACCGCACAGCGCGGCGCGGGCAGTCAACTCAGGATCGAGCGGACGCGATCGACATCGACCTCATGGCGAAGCACCAAAATCACATGGATGCCGTCGATCTCGCCAGCCAGCGCGGGGCGCAACCCTGCGGCGAACTCTGCAATTGTCAGCCTCCCATAGCCGGTGGCCAGTGCCGGCAGTGCGATGGTCCGAGCGCGCCGGCGCGCCGCCAATCGCAGGATCTCGGCGACGATCGACGTGATGCGTTCTCGCGGACATTCGTAAGCCCCGTCGACGGCGACGGCATGGAAAACACATTGATACGGGCTCGCGAATGGCGGCGCTTCGACAATCGTGCCGGGCTTAGCATGCCGCAGCTCACGCTCAGATAGGTAGCCTTCAAGAAACCGCTGCATCTCATCGCCATACCGCAGCAGGAACGCGCCGCCGACGCCTCCCGAAAGCGTGAGAAACGGATTGGCTGAACAAACGAGAACATCGGCCGGAACATCGAGGATGTCCCCCGTAACCAAGCTCCAGTTCTTAGCGGGGGTCGGATTCATGCTTCACGGTTTCTCGCGGTGACGGGCGCAAGGACAATCAAACGCTACCGCACCCTGAGCCGTAAGCAAGAAGCTTACCGCGATCACGGACGGGGCCTGACTGACGTAGAGCATGGAGTGATGCGCCTGGCCACGCCCCGGTCCTGCAAAAAAGCCGGTCCGCGCGAATTGCCTTCACCCCACCAGTAGCGCAACGAAGCCGCCGATATCGCCGACCGTGACGAAGCCGTCGCCGTTGATGTCGGCGTTGTCGAGCCGGCAAGCGGGGAACTGGGTGAGGTACGCCGGCGGGTCGATGAGCGCGAGCACGAAGGGGCCGATGTCGGAGAGGGTGGTGAAGCCGTCGCAGTTCAAGTCGCCGCGAGGTGAGCGGCGGGTGATGCGGATGTGGTCGAAGTGCGTCGAGCGCGGGAAGTCGGTTGCGGTGATTGTGAGCCGGACGCTGAGGGGTTGGCCGAGCAAGTTTGCGGGGAGATCGCGCGAGTCGACGATCGCGCTTGCGTCGGCGAACGTGCCGACGTCGGGCAGGACTGTGTCACTGTCAGTCGCGATCACCTGCGTGCCCGCGAGCAGCTCGATGCGATAGCCGCCGTAGGTCGAGAAGGCGTATGGCTGATTGGGCAGGAAGCGGCCGATTGCGGCGCGGAGCGTGTATTCCTGATCGGGCAGGAGCGCGTCGGTCAATGTGCGACGGGCGAGGACGAATGCGCCGGGGCCGTTGTTGAAGAGATAGGCGGCGTTGCTGCCGTCGCCGCCGGTGGGGGTGCCGTTTCCGCCGGCGGTGGGATAGCTGCCGCTGGGCGGGTTGAAGACGCCGAGGAAAACGTCGCCGGTCGCCTCGAAGCTCCAGCCGCCGATCGGGCCCGGCCCCTCGACGAGCGCGCCGTCGTTGAGGACGGGAATCTCAAAGCTGCCGTTGGGTACGGGCACCGAGATCACGCCGCGCGGCACGATGCGGATCGGCACGGCGGTGGAGGTGCGGGTTGCGCCGTCGTCATCGGTCGCGACGGCGGTCAGGCTGTAATCGCCAGGGGGCGCGTCGCTCCAGAGGGCGTTGTAGGGCGCGGTCGTGTCGGCGCCGAGCGAGGTTGCGCCGGCGAAAAACTGCACGCTTGCGACGAAGCCGTCCGCGTCGCTCGCCGTCGCGGCGAGCGAGATCGGCGTGCCGACCTCAAACTCGGCCGAGGGAGCGGGCGCGGTGATCGCGACGCTGGGGGGCACATTTCCGCCGATCAGCAGCGGGGCGAGGGCGGCGGCCCAGACGTCAGCCATCTGCTGTTCGCCGAGCTGGTTGGGGTGCAGACCGTCGCTCTGCATCATGGTCGCGAGGTTGAAGCCGCTGTTTTGGTCGACGAGGTAGATGCGCGAGCCGGGCTGATCGAGGTCGCTCGCGATCTGGGCGATGGCGGCGTTGAGCGGGGCGGTCTGGGCCGCGTTGGCGAAGTAGCTGGTGCCGGGGCCAAAGCCGATGATCTGCGCCAGGAGGATCCGCACATTTGGCCGTTCGATGCGAATGCGGGGGATGATGAGCCGCAGATTCGCGTCGGCGTTGGCTACGCCGGCGGCGCCCTGCTGGCCGATGTCGTTGGCGCCGAGGTGAATGAGCACGATGTCGGGCTGGGCGGCCTGCGTGAGCCCCTGCACGACGCTCGCGATCTGGTCGGTCCGCCAGCCCCAATAGCCTTCGTGATCGCGGTCGAAGGTCGTGAAGTAGCTTGGGTACCACGCGGGCACGGGGTCGCCGCCGAAGAGGGAGTTTCGACTGCCGACGAAGTCGACGCTGTAGCCCGCGCCGACGAGGTCGAACCAGAGCGGATAGCGATAGGACGCGTATCCCTGGCCGCCGTTGGTGATGGAGTCGCCGAGGCAGAGGATGCGGGTTTGGGCGTGGGCGGCGGCGAGAGCCGAGACAAACGCAACAAACGCGACGCGGATGGCGATTGCGCGGCGGCGAGCGGGGGGGCGGGCTGGGGCGGACACGCACACACTCCTTTGGCTCCGGCCGGCGGAGCCGCATGCGCTGTAGCGGGATGATCGCGGTCAGTATCGCCGCGTGGGGGCGTTTTTGTCCGGCCCGATGGGCAGACATTGTGGAATGATAAAGGGCCGAAAACCGTCCGCGCCGCGGTGGAGGGGGCTCGGGGCGACCCGAGACGACGGCGAGAGAATCGCCCCTGCCGGTCGCTTGCAGGATCGGCCGGTCGGCCTTATTCTTGACGATCTTCGGTATTGCAAGGAGATGGCACCGTGTACGCAGTGTTTCAAGATGGCGGCAAGCAGTATCGCGTCCAAGAGGGCGACGAGGTTCTGGTCGAGACGCGCGAGCTGGCCGAGGGGCAGAATACGCTCGATTTTCCGACCGTGCTGATGATCGGCGACGGCGGGAAGTCGAAGCTGGGCGCGCCGTACCTCAAGGGTGTGGTCGTTAAGTCCAGCATTGTGCGCGAGTTCCAGATGCCGAAGGTGACCGGCTGGAAGCACCGCCGGCGCAAGGGCTACCTGCGTCGCTTCGGCCATCGCCAGCACATGATCCGCGTGCGGATCACGGGCATCGCGGGCTAATACGCCGCGACCCACGCAGGCGACTGCGGCGGGCGACAGTGCTGACTCATCCTGTTAGATTTCGACACCGGCGGTGCGCCGGTGTCTTTTTTTGGGCGCGGCGGCTGCGGGTGGGGCGGGTTGGAGAGCGACTCCGCCGTGCGACTGCGGCTGGCGGCGGTCAGCGGTAGACATTGACGCCGCGAAGGAGATTCGTCGATGGCGATTCGAGCCGACGGCCGCGCGGCCGACGAACTGCGGCCCGTGCGAATCCAGCGGGGCTTTCTCGATCAGCCCGCGGGTGCTGTCTTGATCGAGTTTGGCGCGACGCGCGTGCTTTGCACCGCGTCGATTGAAGAGGGTGTTCCGGAGTGGCGCGGGGCGAGCGGCAAGGGCTGGGTCACCGCCGAATATGACATGTTGCCCGCCGCCACGGCGCGGCGACGCGAGCGAAATCGGACGAAGGTCGACGGCCGCACGCAGGAGATTCAGCGGCTGATCGGGCGGAGTCTGCGGGCGATCGTCGATATGTCGCGGCTCGGGGTTCACACGCTGTGGCTCGATTGCGACGTTTTGCAAGCCGACGGCGGCACGCGCACGGCGTCGATCAGCGGGGCGTATGTGGCGCTGGTCGATGCGGTGCGGCTGGGCGGCAAGCAGGGGCGGTGGGATGCGGAATCGATCATTCAGACGCCGGTCGCCGCCATCAGTGCGGGAATCGTCGACGGGGCGACGCTGCTCGACCTGAATTATCGCGAAGATTCGGCCGCCGAGGTCGATTGCAACCTGGTGATGACCGGACGCGGGGAATGGGTGGAGGTGCAGGCCACGGGCGAGGGCGGCAGTTTTTCGCAGCAGCAACTTGCCGACCTGACCGCGCTGGGCGAACGGGGCATTCGGCGATTGTTTGAGATGCAGGCGGCGGCGCTGGATGGGGGTTAGGGCCGTCCGGTGGGGCAGCCGGTGATACTCCGCACCGTGCCCGTTTGCCGCGCCGTTTGCAGTGAGCCGCCCGCAACCGCCGCGCGCCGGAACGGGTATCACCGAGGCGTGGGCCGCGCCGGCTGGGCCAGTCGGGTCGGCGCCGGTCGCTGTCCTCTGCGCCTCGTCATCTGCCCGATCGGAGCCATCGCATGCATCGCCGAGCGTTCGCCATCCTCGCCTGCGTTCTATGCCTGACGCCCCTTGCCTTCTTGCGCTCGGAGCCGGCTGTAACCGCGATTGCCGCCGTCGCGATGTGCGACGAAAAGGAGCCCGGCGAGAAGCTGGAGCTTTATGGTCAGATTCGCGACGAAGACGGTCGCCCGCTGCCGAAGGCCTCGGTCATCGCCTACAACACCGACGCCACCGGGCTCTATGTGCCGCGCGGCAGCAAGACGCGCACGCCGCGCATCCGCGGTGTGGCCATCACTGACGCCGACGGGTGGTATCGCTTTCGCACCGTTCGCCCCGGCGGCTACCCCGGCACCGACGATCCGCAACACATTCACCTGCACATCGACGCGGCGGTCCATCGCCAGACCATGCGCGATGTGTGGTTCGAAGACGACCCGCGCGTCACCTCTGGCAAGCGCCGCACGTGGAACGCCGACACGGCGATTCTCTCGCTGACACGGCGGGCGGACGGAGTTTGGGTCGGCCGCTATGACGTGCAATTGGCGGGTAGTTGACGGTTAAGCGCGGCGCGCGCCGAATGGGGCGAACCGCTGTCTTGCTCGTCGGAGTGACACCCGTGCAGGTGGTCCAATGGCAAGCCCGGGAAGCGCCGAAGGGATCCGCAGCACGCTCTACATCGCCATTAACCGCAAGACGACTTCCTCCTGCGGAAGGCTGCGCCGTTCGCGATGTGCGGCTGCGATCAGATTCCGGATCTTCGCTTTCTGCTCTTTCGTCAGATCGTGGGCAAGATCGAGGGGCACGTCTGCACATTTCAGTAGCAACAGCGACAAATGGTCCCAAGTTGCGGCGCCGCGCTGCAGGCTCGAGTAGGTCGCGGCGTAGTGTGGCGCAGAGCAATGGGCGAGGTCGGTTAGAGCGTGTGCCTGGCTCGGCACATGCGAGAGCCGCTGCATGAACCACTCTACCTGCAACGCCCGCTGCTTTGTGGGATCCGGCTCGTTGACTACTTTTTCCAGCGACTCCAGTTGGCCCGAGATTGCCTCGACGTACTCCGCATCGACGCCGCGCCGTTGTCCGGCGGGGCCGCCGATCACCGTCCACGCGTCCGAGTTACGTTTGCGCTGGAGAAACACCAGGAGATTCTCATTGGTGTCGAACTGCGGCTGCGGCGGGCAAACGACGGTCGCGTAGTATTCAACCAGCAGATGCGAATCGGGCGCCATGCCGCCGCGAAGCGATCGCAACACCTTTGTGCGGACATTGACCACTCGGCCGTTCGTGGCTGCCTCGCGCTCGATCTGCGTTACTTGGACGTGAACGATTGCATCGGCGCTGCGCATGAGGGCGCTGGCGGAGACGGGGTGTGAATCCATGGCCGCCGCTTCGCTCGTCAGCAGGAGGATCGCCGCGAGGGCGAGCCATGGAGCGCCGCGCGACGATTTACGCTTTGATATCGTCGAGCCCTGTTCTCGCATGCTCTTGAGCCTACCACCGCTCTAGACAATTCCCAACGGGCACCGAAGAGGCAGGGCGCGGAGTACCGCGGCCTGCCCTACGCTTCGACAAATCGAGCTGTTCTCGGTTCAGACCGTTCCGTATTTCGAGTAAACCGCGTGCCACGACCCAATCAATCGGCCGACAAACGCCGCGAGCTGATCCCGATCGTTGCCGCCGCCTTCGCCGAGCTGGGCTATCGGCGGAGCACGACTGCGGAGTTGGCGCGGCGGTGCGGCGTGCGTGAGAACGTGCTTTATCGCCTGTGGCCGAGCAAGCGCGACATGTTCATCGCCTCGATTGCGTTCGTCTTTGAAAACGCGGCGGGGCTTTGGCAGGGGATCGCCGGGGAGCGGGCCGCCGAATCGGCGGATCGAGGCGGCGGCGCGGCGAACGGCCGGCGGAAGGGCGAATCGACGGCGGAGAAAATCCTCGCGTTCGAGACGCGGCATCACGGCGAACACGGCCGCTATCGCGTGGTGTTCGCCGGGCTGAACGAGACGCACGACGAGGCGATCCGCGCTGCGCTGTCAAAGATGTACAAAGACTTCGCGGCGTTTCTTGAGCGGCAGATTCGCGAGCACCGCCGGGCCCGCAACCTGCCCGACCAGCCCGCTGCCGAGCTGGCGGCGTGGGCGTTGATCGGCCTGGGCACGGTGAGCGACGTGCTGCGGGAATTGCGCCTCGTGAGCGAGGCTACGCGGCGGCGGATGTTTGAGGACGTGGGCCGGGCGCTGCTGCAGGGGACCACAAAAAACGACGCTTAGCAGCCGATGCTCGCTCTTTCATTCCCGTAATGTAAGTGTATACTTACATTAGAAACGGCTGCGAAAGCGAGCGCTTCGTCACGCCGCGCGTTCACGAAAGGAGAACCAACATGAAACGTGAATTCCCGCTCAAGGTGGGGCTGGCCGTGATGCTCGCCCTCGCGACCGCCGGCTGCGGCGGCGTGGTCGATTCGCAGGCGGAGGCCAAGCTCAAGGCCGATCTCGGCAAGGCGACGATCGCGGTCTACCCGGCATTTTTGCGGAATGGCTCCGCGAGCGGCGCTTATGACGACGGCAGTGCGGCGCTTGCGGCCGAATT
>JALHOX010000051.1 GCA_022842805.1 Phycisphaerae bacterium
GCAGCCGGGCAGCGCGGCGAGCTCGGCGTCGAAATTTTGGAAGCAAAGCTCGAAGGGCAGCTCGGCCGCGTAGGCGCGGGCGAGGGCCGCGAAGTCGGCGATGTCGGTGGGTGAGCGGGCGGGGCGGATTTCGAAGGGAGCGTCGCGGTGCATGGGGAAATGGTAGCGGTCGCGCTAGGGCTGGGCCTTTGACCGCATGGGCACGCGGATTCGCTGATTGAGCCGGCGGGTGCCTTCGATTTCCTCGAGGGTGACGAGGAGTTCGTGGCCGGCGAGGAAGGGCATTTTTGAGTAGACGTATTGTTGGGTTCGGGTTTCGCCCGGTCGGAGGCGGAGAAACGCGCCGGTCTGACGGCGGGAGCCCGGGGCCTGGCAGGCGGTGGTGAAGCTGACGGTGTCCTCGGTGTCGTTTCGGATGAGCTGGGTGACGATGAGGTTTTGCTCGACCCAGTGGGCGCGCGTGTCGGTCTTGAAGCCTTTGAGGGCGATGGTGAGGGGGCGCTCGATCTCGATGGTTCGTGCGACGGGCGAGGTGACCTTGAGCGTCAGCTTGCACTTTAGATCGAGCCGGCTTTCGGTGGGCGGGATGCGCAGGCCGATGTCCTGAATGGCGTCGGTTTCGGGGCCGATTCGAAGCTCCATGGTTCCGCCGCTGACTTCCCAATCGCGCGGCGGCTCGAATTCGAGCGTGGCGAGGAGCGGCTGCGCGTAGGGATTTCGGAATCGGACCCGGACGAGCGGGGCGGTGTCCTGCGGCTCGAAGGTTGTGGGGGCGAGCTCGATGCTTTTCTGCAAGTCGATCAGCGTGCTATCGACGTTTTCGATGAGGATGGGCAGCGCCCGCAGCGGGACGACGGTTTTTTCGCCGGCGTGCTCTAACTCGATCGGCTCGCCGGTGAGGCTGATGGGGCGGAGCTCGTCGCCGAAGTCGAAATCGCGATTGACGGCTTCGGCGCCGCCGACCCAGGTCCAGGCGACGAGGGTGGCGTGATCGACGCCGCGAAAGATGATTCCGACGCCGTCCGGCGGCAGATTGACGATGTGGGTGGGCGTTTTGCCGCCGAGGGCGGTGGCGAGCGTGCGGAGGACGGGGTAGGCGCTGTCGGTTCGCCAGCGTGCGTGGCCATCGTCCTGCACCAAGCGGAAGGGCGGGGGGACATAGACGCGGGGGCTGCCGAGGGCGAGGGCGAGCACGATGCGCTGCGCGTAGTCGGCGATGCGCTCGGGGGTGTCGATGGGGCCGTCGAAGGCGAGCTCGACCCACGATTCGCCGCCGGGCGACGCGGCGCCGATCCGCTGTCGTGCGCGATCGACGGCTTCGAAGGCGAGGAAATCGAGATGCCAGGGCAGCGTTCGCGGGGCGCGATCGTTTGCGATGCGGACGCTGCGGACCTCGATGCCGGGGGGCAATTCGAGGGGCGTGTCGTCGACTTCGCGGGGTTCGGCGCCGAGCAGGGCTGCGAGGCGATCGGAGGTGGTGCGCGTGTTGGCGAGCGGCTGCGGCAGGACGAACTGCGGGGCGTTGCTGAGGCGTGCGAACGCGGCCCGCAGGTTTGCGAGGGTGTCGTCGTTCCAGGCGCCTTCGGCGAGCGCGCCTTCGTCGGCGGCGCCGAGTTGCCAGGTATTGATGTTTCCGCCGAGGAAGCCGAGCAAGGGGCCGCAATGGGTTGCGAGGCGCTCGCCGTCGACGGCGAACTGGGCCACGGTGGGGCGTCGATTGCGGAGCGGATCGATCGGGGCGATGAGCACGCCGCAGGCGTCGACCTGCTTGCCGGCGAGTCGGGTGACGAGCGGTCGGAGCTTTTGGTAATACTCCAGTTCGCGGCTGAGGTCGCTTTCTCCGACGAGCGGCGTGGCGAGCTTGACGGCGCCGATGTGCAGTCGATCGATGAGTTCGAGGAGGCCGTCGAAGTCGCCGGCGCGGATCTCGGAGAGGTCGATGCCGATGTCGGCGAAGCGGACGTCGCGCGGGGGAAGCGCGGGGAGCATACGGAGGTGCACGCGGCGCTCGATGAGCAGTTCGTCGCCGTGAAAGACGCGGGCGCGCGCGACGAAGGCGCCCAGCGAAAGACCGTCGATGGGATGTTCCCGAATTTCGACGATGCCGGGCGCCATCGGCTCTTCGTAGCGGGTGATTTCGGCGGCGGTCTCATCGTCGGCGAAGACGACGACTTCGGCGCGCAGGGCGGTGCTGGACGGGTTTTGCACGCGGAGCGAGACGGTTGGTCGAGCGCCGTCGAGGTAGACGCCGCCGGGAGAATCGAGGCTGAGTTGCACGCTGGGCAGTCGGAAGACGGTGATGTCGTCGAACCAGGCGGCGCCGGCGACGTCTTCGCGCGTGATGGGATCGACCTTGCCGGCGGGCGGCACGACCCAGGCTTCGTCCTGCGCGACCCAGAGTTGCAGGCGCAGGGAGCGCGCGGTGGGCGGCGGCGGCGGCATCATGATCAGGAGATGGCGCCAATCGTCGGCCGGGTCGATGGGTGCGGAGGCGTCGGGGGGATTGTCGGCCTGGCTGGCGTCGGCGGGCTGGGCCGAGCGCCGTTCCTGCTGGGCGGTTTCCTGGGCGCCGCCGACGAGATCGCTGACGCGCTCGGTGGCCGGGACGCGTGCGCCGGAGGCGTCGGCGAAGTAGGCGGCGACGAAGGCGCGGGCGTGTTCGAGTTTTCGGGTGCGGATGCGCGCGACGACGCGATATTGGGCATCGGCCTCGACGCGGAGGTCGGGGTGGGCGTATTCGAGCGCGAAGTTTCCGCCGGCGAGGTCGACGCGGAGCGAGGGCTCGTGGGGGAATCCGAGGTCGTGGTCGAACTGGGCGGTGGTGTATCGGGGCAGGCCGTTTCCGCTGAGGCGCGTCCAATACATGGGCAGGTCTTCGAAGTTTCCGGCTTTGCGTTCGTCGAAATCGAAGTGCTTGATGACCTGATAGAGGCCGCGGAAGTTTTCTACGGCGCTGGAAGCGGAAGGTTCCGCCGCCGGCGCACGGCGGGCCGCGCAAAGAAGCGCCAGCGCAGCGATTGCGCAGAGCGGCAGACCGCGCCGGCGGAGTGGCGGATTGAGGGGTGGCGCGAGAATCATGCAGAAGCGTTATCGGATTGGTTGGCCGCGACCTGAGATAGCGGAATGCAGTGGCGGGCGGCCATCGGGAGGGCGGCGCTTTTGCCGGCAATTCGATGGCCGCACGGGCAGGAGAGAAAGACCGGTGCGAGCGCGGCACGATCAGGGATCGATGCGGCGTTCGGCGGCACGAGCGTGCGCTTCGAGCGACTCGAGCCGCGCGAGGGCTGCGGCGTCGCTGGCCTGGCCGGCGGCGGCGGCAGAGTCGTCGATGCGGATCCAGGTGCGTGCGCGCAGGAACGTGATGACTGAGAGCCCGGCGCGGAAGCGCGCTGTGCCGCCGGTCGGCAGGACGTGGTTGGGGCCGGCGCCGTAGTCGCCGAACACTTCGGCCGTGCGGGCGCCGATGAAGATTGCGCCGGCGTTGGTGATGCGGGCTGCATGGGTGGGTGCGTCGCGGGTGATGATCTGCAGGTGTTCGGGCGCGAGGCGGTCGGTGATCTGGATCGCCTTTTCGATTGACTCTGCGAGAATCGCCATGCCGTTGCGGAGTGCGGCGAGGGCGGTGTCGCGGGTGGGCAGGGATGCGAGCTGCAGGCGGAGCTGCTGCTCCACGCTTTGAATGAGATCGGAACTTGTGGTGACCAGGACGGGGATTGCGTCCTCGTCGTGCTCGGCCTGGGCGAGAAGATCGGCGGCGACGATGGCGGGGTCGGCGGTGTCGTCGGCGAGCACGAGAAGCTCGGACGGTCCGGCGAGCATGTCGATTCCGACATCGGTGGAGACGAGGTGCTTGGCCGCGGTGACCCAGCGATTGCCGGGGCCGACGATGATGTCGGCGCGCGGAAGGCCGAGCAGACCCCAGGCGAGCGTGGCGATGGCCTGAACGCCGCCGATGGCGAGGACGCCGTCGGCGCCGGCGATCGCGGCGGCGGCGAGTGTGACCTGCGTCGGCTTGGGCGAAGCGACCCACGCGGTGGCGACGCCGGCGGCGCGGGCCGTCAGCGCAGTCATGAGCACGGAAGAGGGAAGCGGGAATCGGCCGCCCGGCGCATAGCACCCCACGGAGGAGACGGGGATGAAGGTGTGGCCGGCCTCGCCGCCTGGAATCGGCG
Organism: Phycisphaerae bacterium; assembly: GCA_022842805.1. Classification (GTDB taxonomy): domain Bacteria; phylum Planctomycetota; class Phycisphaerae; order UBA1845; family Fen-1342; genus JALHOX01. The sequence goes on from JALHOX010000051.1 coordinate 4,173, forward strand.
TGGTGAGATCGCGGAGGCAGGCGCGTTGCGCGCGGGCGAAGCGCTCAATGCGATCGGCGGTTCGCTCGAGCAGGGCGCGCTGATCGGGCGGCAGGGTGTTGAGGGCGTGGAGAAGTTGTGGGCGATCGATGATCGGGTGTTGACTCGGCTGCAGGTCGCCCAGCCGCGTCGCATAGTCCACGACGGCGGCGTCGCGGCGGGTGGCGATGTCGTTGAGCATCGTTCGGGCGGTTTCGAGCGTGGCGTTGTCGACGGGCGCCCACGCACCACGGAGGGCCTGATCGGGTGTGAGGCGACGGAGGAGCGGTGCGGCGGACTCGTACGGCGCGGGAATGATCGGCGGGGTCATGGTGCGTCTCCGTTCGATGCCGCGGGCTTGGCGTCGCCAGAGCGGCGGGTGATCTTGCGTGCGCGGCGATCGAGGACGCGCGCGACGTCGGTGAGCGATGTGCCTTGCGCCAGCATGGTCACCATGGCGAAGTAGAGAAGGTCGGCGGCCTCCTCGGCCGCGTGATCGGGCGTGGAGGCCTGGGCAAGTTCGTGCGCCTCTTCGAGGAGCTTTGCGCGGAGCAACGGAGGGTCTGCGAGCAGGCGCGCGGTGTAGGAGCCGGGCGGAGCAGTGCGCGATTGGTGCAGGAGGCGAGCCGCGAGCGACGGGAGGCCGGAGAGCGGCCCCCAGCAGGTGGTTGTGCCCTTGTGGCAGAAGCCTCGCCCTGACTGACGGACGACAAAACGGAGCGCGTCGGCGTCGCAATCGAGATCGATGCGCAGAAGCTCCTGCACGTCGCCGGAGGATTCGCCTTTGATCCAGAGGCCGCGCTTGCGGGAGTGGTAGACGCCGCGACAGGTGCGCACGGCTTCGCGAAGACTCTCTGGAGAGGAGTATGCAAGACCCAGCGCGTGCTGGTCTTCGTCGGTCACGACGGTGGGCCACAACCCGTCGGGGCGATCGGAGGTGATCGGAGCGGCGATGGCGTCTGCCAGGTCGAGCGTGTTGGTGTAGAGGGCCATGCCGACCTGGGCGTCGGCGCCCATGCGATGGAGGGAGGCGATGTCTTGGGGTGTGGTGACGCCGCCGGCGATCGTGACGCGAGCGCGGCCGGCGGCCTCGACCAGCCTCGGGACGAGTTCGAGGTTTGTGCCCTGCATGCGGCCCTCGCGCTCGACGAACGTGACCAGGAAGCCGCCGACGAGCCCTTCGAGTCGTCGCATGCGATCGAGGATGGACTCGCCGGTTCGGGTTTGCCAGCCCTCCACGACGACCTCGCCCGACTCGGCATCGAGGGCGGCCATGACGCGCTCGGGGGGGAGCTGGCGGAGAATCTCGGTGGTGGCGGCGGTGCCGAGAATGATCTTCGCCGCGCCGGCATCGAGCCATCGAATGGCGGTGCGGACGTCGCGGATTCCGCCTCCGACTCGGCAATCCGCCAGCGGCAGAAGGTCGCGGATGAGCGTCTCGTTGGAGCCGCGACCGAGGGCGGCGTCGAGATCGATGACGGCGATCTCGCCGGCGAGTCGAAAACGGCGAGCGATGGGGCGCGGGTCGCCGGCTTCGAGGGCGCGGCGCTTTCCGCCGATGAGTTGCACGGTGTTGCCGTCCATGAGATCGATCGAAGGGATGATCACAGTCGGACCTCCACGTTGCTTTGGGCGAGATCGCGCTTGATGTCGGCGACGGTGAATTGCCCGTCGTGGAAGATCGAGGCGGCGAGGACGGCGTCGGCGCCGGCGCGCAGGGCGTCGATGAGATGATCGGGGCCGGCGGCGCCGCCTGATGCGATGACCGGAATGGTGACGGCGCTGGAGACCGCGGCGATGAGCTCCAGGTCGTAGCCGGAGCGGGTGCCGTCGCGGTCCCAACTGGTGAGAAGGATTTCTCCAGCGCCGAGTTGCTGGACCTGGCGGGCCCAATCACAGGCATCGAGCGGCGTGAGCGACTGACCGGAGCGGACGACGACGCCCCAGTGCTCATCCTGCCGCTTGGCGTCGATGGCGATGACCACGCACTGAGCGCCGAATCGTCGGCTGCATTGCTCGATCAGCGCGGGTTCGCGGGTGGCCTGGGTGTTGATGGCGACTTTGTCCGCGCCGGCGTCGAGCAATCTCGCGACGTCGTCGATGGTGCGGACGCCGCCGCCGACGGTGAGCGGGATGCTGAGGCAGTTTCGCAAGCGTGCGACGGTCTCGATCGCCGTGGCGCGGCCCTGGGGCGTGGCGGAGATGTCGAGCATGGTGATCTCGTCGGCGCCTTGCTGTTGATAGAGGAAGGCTCGCTCGGCAGGGTCTGCGATCTCGCGCAGGGACTGAAAGCGCACGCCCTTGACGACTTTGCCATCGCGCACGTCGAGGCAGGGGATGATGCGACGCGTCAGCATGGTGCGCACTCGACGGCGGTGCGGGCGGTGATCCAGCGTGCGAGGAGTTGGTGTCCTGCTTCGCCGGAGAGCTCGGGGTGGAATTGGCAGGCGAGGATGGGGCCGCGTTCGAGAGCGGCGACGAAGGTCTCGCCGTAGGTGCTGAGCGCGCCCTCCCAGTCGGCGGGGATGCGGGCCAGGCGATAGGAGTTGGCGTAGTAAAAGCAGCCCGCGCGCAAGACGCGGGCGCTGCGCGTGGGTTTGATCGTGTTCCAACCCATGTGCGGCACGCGGGGGGCGCTCGTGAAGCGCTCGGCGACGGCGTCGATGAGGCCGAGGCCGGCGACGCCGGGGCTTTCCTCGCTGGCGGTGGCGAGCAATTGCAACCCGAGGCAGATCGCGAGCAGCGGCCGTTCGTGTTGCACTCGGCGGCGAAGGGCGTCGTCGATTCCGTGTTGCCGAAGTGTTTGCATGGCGGCGCCGAATGCGCCCACGCCGGGCAAAACGACCCATGGGTCGCGCTCGACGCGGTCGGCGTCGTCGATGAGCGCGGGCTCGAGGCCGAGGCGACGCGCGGCGGCGATCACCGAGGCGAGATTGGCACTGCCGGTGCGGATGATTGAGATGGTGGTGGGGGCGTTCACAGCGTGCCCTTGGTGCTGGGGATTTCGCGATCTCCGGTGCGCGCGACGGCGGCGCGGAGGGCGAGGGCGAGGGCTTTGAACGCGGCTTCGGCGCGGTGGTGGTCGTTTGAGCCTCGGAGGACATCGAGGTGGATCGCCGCGCGAAGCGATGTGGCGAACGAGGCGACGAAGTGCGTGATGTTTTCGCAGGAGAGCCGGCCAAGCGTTTCGCGGCTGAGGCCGAGTTCGACAACGGCAAAGGGCCGGCCCGAAAGGTCGACGACGGCGCGGGCGAGAGACTCATCGAGCGGTGCGTAGGCACTTCCGAAGCGTGCGATGCCGCGGCGCTCGCCGAGCGCTTTGTCGATCGCCGCTCCCAGTGCGAGGGCGCAATCCTCGGTGGTGTGGTGGTCGTCGACGTGGAGATCACCCGTGCATTGGAGATCGATCGTGATGCCGGTGTGGCGCGACAGCGCGGTGAGCAGGTGGTCGAGAAAGCCGATGCCGGTGTTGATCGTCGATTCTGCGAGGGAGTCGAGATCGACGGCGCCGCGGATTGTGGTTTCTCGCGTGGTGCGCTCGAACGTAGCGGTTCGCGGGGTCATGGGAGCATTCCTTCGCGTTGAGGTCGGAGGGCGGTTTCGAATGCAGCGGTGAGCCGGTCGAAGGCCGAAGCGTCGCCCGGCAGCGTGATGCGCAGGCACCGCTCTAAGCCGGACGCAGGCGAGAAGCGACGGACGAGGATGCCCTGGCTGACGAGGGCCGCCCAGGTGGAGTGGGCGTTCTTAAATTGCGCAAAGACGAAATTGGCCTGAGAGGGGAGGACATCGGCGCCGAGGCGCGTGAGCTGGTGCGAAAGTTTGGTGCGCTCTTCGCGGATGCGAGGCACGATTCGGCTCAGCGTTCGGCTGGAAGATTTGAGCGCATGTCGGGCGACGAGGAGGCTGAGGGCTGAGACCGGGTAGGGTCCGCCGGCGGCGCGCAGAGCGGTGATGAGATCCGGGCGACCGATGCAGTAGCCGACTCGAATGCCGGCACAACCCAGGGCCTTGGAGAAGGTGCGCACGACGAGCGTGTTGGGAAGGGCGATGGCCGCTTCGGTGAGGTCTTCGTCAGCGAACTCTGCGTAGGCTGCGTCGACGAGCACCAGGGCGTGGGGAGCGGCGCGGCAGATGCGCTCGAGGTCGTCGCGGGTAGCGACGGCTCCGGTCGGGTTGTTGGGGGAGACGATCGCGATCATCGAGGTCTGGGCGGAGATGGCTTCGCGCACGCGGGCCGTCGGATAGGGCCCGCGCGGCCAGGGGATGTCTATGACGTTGGCGCCGGCGAGTGTCGCGAAGCGCCGAATCATCTCGAAGGTGGGCACAGGCAGGATCAGATCGCGTCCGGGCTCGAGCACGGCCTGGCAGGCGCGGTGGATGGCGTCATCGCCGCCCGAGGTGACGAGGACGTTTTGCGGCTCGACGGACCATTGAGCGGCGAGACTCGCTTCGAGCGCGCGGGCGGATGGGTAGCGGGCGATCGCGCCTTCGGGCAGCAGGCGTGCGATGGCGGCGAGGTCGATCGGCGCCGGCGGCCCTTCGTTGGCGTCGAGCGCAAGGTCGATGGGCGAGTCGGGGACCGGGGTGGAGTAGGGGGTCACACCGCGGACGCGCGTGCTGAGGCGAAGGGTGGGATTGCTCATGGGATGATCTGCGAAGGCTCGGTGACGACGATGTCCGTGGCGCCGTTGGCCTTGAGTTCGGGAATCAGGAGCGGCAGGCGCTCGCGGGGAACGGCGGCCTTGATGGCGTAGCCCGAACCGTTGTGCAGCTCGGAGACGGTGGGCTGACGCATGCAGGGGAGAATTGCAACGACTCGATCGAAGGCCTCGCGGGAGACGTTGGTCTCCACCATGACCCTTCGGCGCGCTTCGAGCACGGAGGCGAGCAGCATCACCAAGCGATCGATCTCCGCCCGGCGGATGGGGTCGGCGTACGCCGGGGTGCTGGCGTAGAGACGCGTTGAGGAGACCATGATCTCTTCGAAGACGGTCAGGTTTTGGGCGCGGAGCGTGTCGCCGGTGGCGGCGATGTCGAGGATGCAGTCGGCGTCTTCGGGGGGGAAGACCTCGGTTGCGCCGTAGGAGCGAACGAAGGACGCGGAAAGATTTCGCTCGCGGATCCACTGTTCGGCGATGCGTTCGTACTCCGAGGCGACGACGATGGGGCGCTGGGGGAGGCGGCCGTCGGTGACGAGCGTGGCGGGGGCGGCGGCGACGAGCCGCACGCGATCGAGGCCGGTGTCGAGGACTTCGACGACGTCGGCCTGGAGTTCGCGAACCCAATCTGCGCCGGCGAAGCCGAGGTCACGCGAGCCGGCGTGGAGCATTTCGACGACGTTTTGCGGCTTGAGGATTTTGGCGTCGATGCCCGCGAGTGAAATGTGCGGGCGGTAGCCGCGGCTACCCGCACGGATTTGAATTCCGGCGTCGGCCATGAGCGTGAAGACGCCCTCCTGCATTCTGCCTTTGGGCAGTGCGAGTCGGAGGGGGGATTGAATTTCGGATCGGGCGTCGGGGGGCATCTTGGTTTCCTGGCCGGAACCGCGTGCCAGAGACCAATCGCCCGCTAAAAGCGATCGACGCCGGCACAGGGCCGGCGTCGTGAGTGTCGGGGAAAGCTATCCGCCGCGCACCATCAGCCGGCCACACTCGTGTGGTGGTGGACGTGATGATGATGGGCTGCGGAGATCGACATAGTGAAATGAGTATTTCCTTGACCTTACTCGAAGTCAAGCGTGAGCTTTCAAATGTTAGTAAGCGTCGACGGGGGCAGCACTTTTTGCGTGAGATGCGAACCTGATCGGCACGCGGAAGCAGTGATATCGAGCCTTCACCCGCGCGGGGGCGAGGCCCGACCGCCCATGGCGATCTTTACGGGATTCATACGGCTGGCCTGCTGATTCTGACAGCATCCTGATGCGCGAAGTCCTATGTTTGAGTCAGCGACAAGGAGCGCAGCATGGATGTCATTTACCTCCTGATCGGCGTCGGGTTCTTCGTGCTCTCCGCAGCGCTCGTTGAGCGTGCGATTGCGAGGGCGAAGCAGTGACCACGTGGGATTTCATCTGCGCGATTCTGGCGCTGCTGCTGCTGGGATACCTGTTCGTGGCCTTGCTGAAGCCGGAGTGGTTTTGATGTCGGTTGGGGAGTGGACCCAAGTCCTGCTTTACGTCGGCGTGCTGCTTTTGTGCGTGAGGCCTTTGGGGGCCTACATGGCGGCTGTCTACGAGGGGGATGCGCCGCGTGGTGTGCGCTTTTTGGCTCCCTTTGAGCGGCTGATTTACCGCGCTTGCGGCGTGAAGGCCGAGGTCGAGATGAGCTGGAAGCAGTATGCGGGCGCGATGCTGCTGCTGCACGTGGTCGGCTTTGTTGTGCTGTATGGGCTGCAGCGGTTGCAGGGAATGCTGCCGCTAAATCCGGCAGGACTGGGGGCCATTTCGCCTGACTCGTCGTTTAACACCGCCGTCAGCTTTGTGACGAATACGAACTGGCAGGGCTACGGCGGCGAAACGACGATGAGCCATTTGACGCAGATGGCGGGGCTGACGACGCAGAATTTTCTGTCGGCGGCGGCGGGCATGGCGATGCTGGTTGCGCTGATTCGTGGATTCGTAGGACGGCAGACTGCGAGCGTCGGCAATTTCTGGGTCGATTTGACGCGCTCTACGCTTTACATCCTGATGCCGCTATCGATCGTGCTGGCGCTCGTGCTGGTGTGGCAGGGGGTTGTTCAGACGCTTGATCCGTATGTGACGATTTCGCCGGCTCGATCGTTTTTCGGTGCGGACGGCGGGGGTGTGAGCGAGCAAAGGCTGGCCTTGGGGCCGGCGGCTTCGCAGATCGCGATTAAACAACTGGGGACGAATGGCGGCGGGTTCTTTAATGCCAACTCGGCCCACCCCTTCGAGAATCCGACGCCGCTGTCGAACTTTCTGCAATGTCTGGCGATTTTGCTGATCCCGGCGGCGCTGTGCCACACCTTTGGGCGGATGGTGCGCGATACGCGGCAAGGCTGGGCGCTGCTTGCGGCGATGACGATCGTCTTCATCGGGTTTCTCGGCGTCGGGCTTTGGGCGGAGAGTCGTCCGCATCCGCGGGCGGCTGAGATGGGCCTTAGTACGAGTCCTGTGGACGGACCGATCGGGAACATGGAGGGCAAAGAGGTTCGGTTTGGGGTGGTGAATTCGGTGCTATGGGCGACGGCCACGACGGCGGCATCGAATGGTTCGGTCAATTCGATGCACGACTCTTTCACGCCGCTCGGCGGACTTGTGCCGATGGTGCTGATGCAACTGGGCGAGGTGATCTTTGGGGGTGTGGGCTCCGGGTTGTATGGGCTGCTGCTGTTTGTTCTTGTTACGGTTTTCATCGCCGGGTTGATGGTGGGACGAACGCCGGAGTATCTCGGGAAAAAGATCGAGGCCTTCGAGATGCAGATGGCATCGATCGGCGTGTTGGTGCCGTGTCTGTGCGTGCTGATCGGCACGGCGATCGCGGTGATGCTGCCGGGCATCGGCGCGTCGATCACCAACCCGCTGCCTCACGGATTCAGTCAGGTGCTGTACGCCTTTTCTTCGGCGGGGAACAACAACGGGAGCGCGTTCGCGGGATTCGGGGCCAACACGCCGGCGCACAATCTGCTGCTCGGGCTAGCGATGTTGTTGGCGCGGTTCTGGGTGGCGATTCCGGTGCTTGCGATCGCCGGTTCGCTGGCAGGCAAGAAGCATGTGCCGGCTTCGTCGGGAACGCTGCCCACGCATACGCCGTTGTTCATCGCGCTGCTGATCGGCGTGGTGCTGATCGTCGGCGCGCTGACGTTCGTGCCGGCGCTGGCGCTGGGGCCGATCGCCGAACAGGTCGAAATGGCGGGGGTGAAGTGAACATGACGACTACGCCACAGACAAAGGTTCGCCCGTTATTCGATTGGCCGATTGTTCGTCGGGCGCTGCTGGAATCGGTGAGAAAGCTCGATCCGAGGCATCAGGTCCGCAACCCGGTGATGTTCGTTGTTTTGGTCGGCGCCGTTCTGACGCTGGGGCTGTTTGTTCACGCTCTGAGTGGAGCGGGCGAGGAGTCGCCGACGTTCATTCTCGGCATTTCGCTCTGGCTCTGGTTCACGCTGCTGTTTGCGAATTTCGCGGAGGCGATGGCTGAAGGTCGCGGCAAGGCGCAGGCGGACAGCCTGCGCAAAGCCCGGCGGGAGATCATGGCGAAGCGATTGGCTGCGCCGCGTCGTGACAGTGTCGTTACGGCGACGCCGTCGCCGAGCTTGAGAAAAGGGGACGTGGTTCTGGTCGACGCGGGCGGTTTCGTCCCGCTGGACGGGGAGGTGGTCGTGGGGGTTGCGTCGGTCGATGAGTCGGCGGTCACCGGTGAGAGCGCGCCGGTCATTCGCGAGAGCGGCGGCGACCGCAGCGCCGTCACCGGAGGCACGCGTGTTCTCTCGGATTGGCTGATTATCCGCATCACCGCCAACCCCGGCGAGAGCTTCATCGACCGCATGATCGGATTGGTGGAAGGGGCGCGACGGCAGAAGACGCCGAATGAAATCGCGCTGAACATTCTGCTGGCCGCGATGACGATCATCTTTCTGGTGGCGGTGGCCACTCTGCTTCCCTTTTCGCTGTTCACGGTGCGCGCCCTGGGCCGGGGAGAAGTGGTCACGATCACGGTGCTGGCGGCGCTGCTGGTGTGTCTGATTCCCACGACCATCGGCGGGCTGCTCTCGGCGATCGGCATTGCGGGGATGGACCGGATGATCCAGGCCAACGTGATCGCGCTGTCGGGGCGCGCGGTTGAGGCCGCCGGCGATGTGGACACGTTGCTGCTGGACAAGACGGGCACCATCACGCTGGGGAATCGGCAAGCGACCGAGTTTGTCCCGGCGGAGGGCGTGGGAATCGAGGAGTTGGCCGATGCGGCGCAGCTTGCGTCGCTGGCCGATGAGACGCCGGAGGGGCGAAGCATCGTGGTCCTGGCGAAGCAGAAGTATGGGTTGCGCGGGCGTGAGGTCGAGAAGATTCATGCCCAGTTTGTGCCGTTTACGGCGCAGAGCCGCATGAGCGGCGTCGATATGAACGGCATTTCGATTCGCAAGGGTGCGGCCGACGCGGTGCAACGGTTCGTCGAGAGTCAGCAGGGGCGATTTCCGCTCGCCGTGTGCGAGGTGGTGGAGCGGATCGCGAAGCAGGGCGGGACGCCGCTGGTGGTGGCGACCGTCGACGCCGGCGGCAAAGCCCGCGTGCTGGGCGTGATTCACCTCAAGGACATCGTGAAGGGCGGGATCCGGGAGCGCTTTGCTCGATTGCGCCAGATGGGCATTAAGACGATCATGATCACCGGCGACAATCCGCTTACGGCGGCATCGATTGCGGCGGAGGCGGGGGTGGACGACTTTTTGGCCGAAGCTACGCCCGAGGCCAAGCTCAGGCTCATTCGCGAGAATCAGGCGGGGGGGCGGCTGGTCGCGATGTGCGGCGACGGGACGAATGATGCCCCGGCGCTGGCCCAGGCCGACGTGGCGGTGGCCATGAACACCGGCACGCAAGCGGCGAAAGAGGCGGGCAACATGGTCGATCTCGACAGCAATCCGACCAAGCTGATCGAGGTCGTGGAGATCGGCAAGCAACTGCTGATCACGCGCGGCTCGCTGACCACGTTCAGCATCGCCAACGACGTATCGAAGTATTTCGCGATTATTCCGGCGGCGTTCGTGAACACCTATCCGGCGCTGGGCACGCTGAACGTGATGGGGCTGGCGACGCCGCGGAGCGCGATTCTGTCGGCGGTGATCTTCAATGCGATCATCATCGTCTTCCTCATTCCGCTCGCGCTGCGCGGCGTGCAGTACAAGCCGGCCAAGGCGTCTGCGCTGCTGAGCCGCAACCTGCTGATCTATGGGTTGGGGGGGCTGATCGTGCCGTTTATCGGGATCAAGCTGATTGACCTGCTGCTGGTCGCGATGCGGCTGGCGTGAGGAGTGATGGCGCTGTGTTTGAGCAATTGAAGACATCGGTTCTGATGGTGCTCATCTTTTCGGTTGTGACCGGACTGGCCTATCCGCTTGCCATCACGGGCGTGGCGCAGCTCGCATTTCCGAAGCAGGCGGGCGGCAGCCTGATCATGAGAGATGGCACAGCCGTCGGCTCGGAATTGATCGGTCAGTCCTTCGATGCTGCGGAGTATTTCTGGGGTCGGCCATCGGCCACGGGGCCGGCGCCTTACAACGGCGGAGCATCGGGCGGGAGCAATCTCGCGCTGGGCAATCCGGCGCAACTGGATGCGTTGCGGATTCGGGTTGCGAAGTTGCGTGCCGCCGATCCTGAGCAGGGGGCCGCGGTCCCGCTCGATCTGGTGACGGCATCGGGCAGTGGGCTGGATCCGCATATCAGCCCGGCGGCGGCGGCGTATCAGGCGGCGCGCGTTGCGCGGGCGCGCGGCCTCCCGCTTGAGGAGGTTCGCGGACTGGTGGCCGCGGCCACCGAGCCGCCGCAGTGGGGGCTGCTGGGAGAGGCGCGTGTGAATGTGCTGCGGCTGAACCTCGCGCTCGACGGGAGAAACGACCGATGACGGGCGTGCAGCGGAGTGTCGCGGCCGGGATTGTGTTGGTTGCGCCGGCGGTGGCGAATGCTCAGGTCGCCACTTCGCAAGCGGCTGCACGGCCGGCGGTCGCGTCGCCGTTGACGATGACGGTCGAGGGGCCGTCTCGTGCGGAGGCTGGTGGGGGCGGCGCGTCGCCCGCGATTTGGTTGTTTTCCGAGCGTTCCCCAGTGGATGGGCCGCTCGCGACGGATCGCCCGGGATTTTCCGACACGTTCGCGGTGGTGCCGCGCGGATATACGCACTTTGAGAGCGGGTACACGTTCTCCTATGACCGCGTTGGGACCACGCGGACGCGGAATCACCTGTTGGGCGAGTTTGCACTGCGCGCCGGGCTATTCGACAACTTCGAGTTGCGCATTGAATGGAACGGATTTTCGTTCACCGACTCGGTTTTTGAGGGGACGAGTCGCTGGGCGGGGCGGCGGATCGTTGTCGAGGATCACAGTGACGGCGGAACGGACATGAACATCGGCTTCAAGACGCAGATCTTGAAGCAGGACGGACT
>JALHOX010000052.1 GCA_022842805.1 Phycisphaerae bacterium
GTCAGGATCGCAAAGACGAAGGTCGCGTGCCGATCACGGCCAAGCTGGTGGCGAACATGCTGACCGCCGCGGGCATTCATCGCCTGCTGACGATCGAGCTGCACGCGGCTCAGATCCAGGGCTTTTTCGACATTCCGGTTGACAACCTTTCGGCCGAGCCGGTCTTCAGCGCGTATTTTCAAAGCCTGAATCTCAAGCCGCTGACACTGGTTTCGCCCGACATCGGCAACGCCAAGATCGCCCGCATTTACGCCGATTTTCTGGGCGGCGAGCTGGCGATCATCGACAAAAAGCGCGTCAGCGGGTCGGAGTCGCGCAGCTATTCGATCATCGGCGAGGTCGAGGGGCGAAACGTGCTGATGATCGACGACATGATCGCGACCGGCGGGACGGTGGCGCAGGCGTGCCGGCTGGTGAAAGCCAAGAACGCCAAGCGCGTCGTCGTCGCGGCGACGCACGCGGTGTTGGCGGGCGGCGCGCCGCAGAAGCTGATGGACGCCGGCATCGACGAACTGGTGGTGACGGACACGATCCCGATCTCGGAAGAGAAGCGCCGCGTGCTCCCGAATCTGACGGTGCTTTCGGTCAGCTCGCTGCTCGGAGAGGCGATCCGGCGCATTCATCGCAATGAGTCGGTCAGCAGCCTGTTTGTGAAGCGGGCCAGTTAGTGCGGCGCGGCGCCGCCGGGCGGGCCGGCGCGTCGCGGTTGCAGAAATGAATTTTTGGAACGGTACGAAGACGATAGAGGAATCGATTCGATGGAAATCGCAAAGTTCAAGGCGGCCAAGCGCGTCCCCGGCGGACAGCACGCGAATCAGCGGCTGCGACAGAGCGGCGAACTGCCCGCGGTGATCTACGGTCACAAGGAAGCGCCGGAGCATGTTTCGCTGCCGCTGCGCGAGATCGAGAAGTGCCTGGCCCAGGCCCAGCACGTGCTCGAGCTCGACATCGACGGCGCGGCGAAGACGTTTCTGCTGAAGGACGTTCAATACGATCATCTGTATCGCACGCCGATCCACGTCGACCTGATGCGCGTCGATCGCAACGAGCGCGTGCATGTGAAGGTGCCGGTGCACCTGATCGGCACGCCGAAGGGGCTGGCCGGCGGCGGCGAACTGCTGACGCTGATGACCGAGCTCGACGTCGAGGCGCCGCTGCTGGCGATTCCCGACGAAATTCGCGTGCAGATCGGCGATCTTGAGATCAACGGCCACGTGTATGTGAAGGAGCTGACGCTGCCCGAGGGTGTGACGGCGCTGGCCTCCCCCGATGACGCCGTCTGCCTCGTCCGCACCAAGAAGGCTGCGGTCGAAGTTGCTCCGGTCGAGGGTGCAGTGGCTGAGCCCGAAGTTATCGCCAAGGGCAAGGTCGAGGACGGCGACGCCGCCGCTCCGGAGAAGAAGTAGCCTCGAGCCGCGTCGCCGGCGACTGGGCCGGCGGTTTTGCGGACGGCGGCGATGGAGCGCTGTTCATGAAGCTGGTGGTGGGGCTCGGCAATCCGGGCCCGCGATACGCGGAAACGCGTCACAACGCCGGCTTCATGGTGATCGACCGGGTGGCGGCGCGCTGGAAAGCGAGCGTCGACCGCTACGAGGCGAAGTACGAAGCCCTTATGGGCGGGGCGATGGTCGGCGAGGAGCGTGTGCTGCTGTCGAAGCCGCAGACGTTCATGAACCTGAGCGGGCGCAGCGTGGCTGCGGTGCTGCGGTTCTACAAGCTGGCGCCGCAGGACGCCCTGATCGTGTACGACGAAATGGACCTGCCGATCGGCCGCGTGCGGATTCGCGAGAGCGGTTCGGGCGGCGGCCACAACGGCATGACGGATGTGATCCGTCATCTTGGAACGAACGAAATTCCGCGTGTGCGGCTCGGCATCGGCCGGCCGCACCCCTCGGAGAGCGTTGATCACGTGCTGAGCAAGTTTGACGCACGCGATCGGGCCGAGGTGGATAGCGGATTGGACTGGGCCGCGGACGCGGTGGATTGCTGGGTCCGCAGCGGCATGACGACGACCATGAATCGATACAACCGCCGCGACGATGGTGCGGCGGAGAAGGGTCGCTGACCGAGTTCGGCGACGCAGCACAGGAGAAGCCCCTTGCGACGTTATGAAGCGATGTTCCTGTTCGACAATGCCTTCGCCCGCGATTGGCACAACGTGACGCAGGAAGTGCAGCGGTTGATGGACCGCGCCGGCGCGCAGCTCGAAGTCTGCGTGAAGTTCGACGAGCGTAAGCTCGCCTATGAGATTCAGAAGCGCAAGCGAGGCACCTATGTGCTGGTCTACTTCAAGTCGCCGACGGACAAGATCACGGCGATGGAGCGCGACATCGTGCTCAGCGAGCCGATCCTGCGCGGCATGATCCTGAGCGGCGTCGGCGTGTCCGACGAGCGCATCGCCGAGCTGAAGGCGCACCCGGCTGAGCAGCCGCTGTCGCCGCTGGGGCCGGAGATGCGTCGCGACGACGCCTTCGACGGCGGCCCGCCGCGGCGCGGCGATCGGTTCGACCGCGGGGATCGCGGCGGTCGGGGCGGCCCGCGGGAGGAGATCGAGGTGGTCCCGGTGGGCGCGTTGGACGACGACATCGACGCGTAGGCAGGCGAATGAGCATCACCCGATGGCCAACGTCGCACGGTTTGCGACGCAGGTCGCAGGAGTGGAGAGATGGCGAGCTATAACAAGGTCATCCTGGTCGGAAATCTGACGCGCGATCCGGAACTGCGCTATCTGCCGAGCAATACGGCGGTATGCGATTTCTCGCTGGCGGTAAACCATCGTTACCGCGACCGGGAGGGGAATCAGAAGGAAGACGTTTGCTTCATTGAATGCTCCGCCTTCGGCAAGTCGGGCGAAGTTATCAACCAGTACGTGACCAAGGGAAAGCCGCTGCTGGTCGAGGGGCGACTGCGGCTTGAGACGTGGACCGCGCAGGATGGCGGCAAGCGCTCGCGTCACTCGGTCTTTGTCGAGAATTTCCAGTTTCTGGGCGACGGACGCCGAGACGACGGCGGGGCCGGCGCTTCGGCGGACGGCGGATACTCGCGTCCGGCCCGCGCGGCGTCCCCACCGGCGGCCCGAGCGCCGGCACCGGAACGGCGCGAGTCGGCCCCGATTCAGTCCTACGAAGAATCGCGCGAGCGGCCGCCTCAGGCTCAGGAAGAGGACATTCCGTTCTAAGCGGCGTGCGCCGCAGATGATTCATCGGCCGCGCCCGGCAGGGGCGGCTGTGGCGGTTAGATCGAAGTCCGCTTCCCCGCAAAAAGGGACGCGGCTCTGAGAAAACGAAAGACCTTGAAGAAGCACGAAGAGGCATAGACTATGGCGATGATGAGAGGTGGTCCGGCGAAGAAGCGCAAGCCGCGGCGTCCGGATATGGGCCGCGTTCGCCCGATGAACGTGAAGCCGGAAGAGATCGACTACAAGAACGTCGCGCTGCTGCAGCGGCTGGTGAGCGCTCAGGGCAAGCTGTTTTCGCGCAAGCGAACCGGCCTGACCGCGAACCTGCAGCGCAAGCTGACGCAGGAAATCAAGCGGTCGCGTCATATGGCGCTGATGCCGTTCGTGTCCTAAGCCGTTTGGGTCTGTCGTCCGGCGCTGCGCTCGTGGGCGGGCGCGATTCGGGCGGCGGCATGATGAAGCTGTGAATAGCGTGCGCTGCGCACGCTCGGGAGATTGTCCGATGAGGCTGCTGCTGCTGAAAGACGTTCGCAAGCTCGGATACGTCGGCGATGTGGTCGACGTGAAGCCCGGCTACGCGCGTAACTACCTGGTACCCGAAGGGCTTGCGACCGAGCCGAACGAGACCAACATCCGCGCGATCGCGGTCGAGAAGGAGCGCGCCGCGATGGAGCGCGCCCGACGATTCAAGGAATACGAATCACTGGTCGCCAAGATGGTCGACGTCTCGATTACGATCGAGCGCGCCGCCAACCCGGAAGGGACGCTCTACGGCTCCGTCAGCCGCGCCGATATCGCCAAGGCGCTGCAGGCCCAGGGCTACCCGATCGACGCCGAGCACGTCGTGCTTGCCGCGCCGATTCGTCAGCTGGACAACGTCAAGGTGAAAGTCGAATTCACCGACGAGCTGACGACGGACGTAAAGGTCTGGGTTGTGCGCGAAGGAGAAACGGCCGGTGCCGACGCCCAATCCAAGTCCGAATCCGGAGCAGAACCCGCAGCGGCGGCTGTCGCAGAATCGTAATCTGCCCGCACCCTCCGCCGACGGCGGCCCCGCGCCGCAGTCGATCTTTGATCGCGTTTTGCCGCACGACCTCGACGCCGAGCGCGCCCTGCTCGGCTCGATGCTCCAAAGCAAGGACGCGATCGGCGATGCGATCATGACGCTGCAGGACGCCGGTCCTGCAGCGTTTTTTCGTGAGTCGCACCAGAAGCTCTACGACCTGTTTCGCGAGCTGTACGACCGCGATCTGCCGATCGACGCGATCGTCATCAAGGACGAACTCGCCCGTCGCGGGCAGTTCGACAGCATCGGCGGATGGGATTTCCTCGCCGGCCTGGTGAACGCCGTCCCCTCGGCGTTGCGCGCCGCTTATTACGCGCGGCTCGTCCGCGACAAGTATCTGCTGCGCGAGCTGATCAACGCCACCCACCGCATCACCGAGGCCGCCTTCAGCACCAGCGATCCGCCGCAGACGACGCTCGACTATGCCGAGTCTGAGATCTTCAAGGTCACCGAGCGTCGCGTGACGACCGCGGCGCAGGCATTGCCCGACCTGGTGCGCGAGACCTTCGAGAAAATCCGCAGCAGGGTCGACGGGGGCCTGACCGGCATGCCGACCGGGCTGATCGAGCTGGACGAGCTGACGTCGGGCTTGCAGCCGGGGGAGTTGATCATCGTCGCGGGCAGACCGTCGATGGGTAAGACGGCGTTCGGGCTGAACATCGCCGAGCATGTTGCGATCGTCGAAAAGCGTCCCGTGATGTTCTTCTCGTTGGAAATGAGCCGTCAGCAGGTGGCGCAGCGCGTGCTTTGCAGCCGGGCACGGGTCGATGCCCATCGTCTTCGCCGCGGACGGCATACGCACGACGATCTCAACGCGCTCGACCATGTGCAGCGCGAGGTCGCCGGCGCGCCGCTGCTGGTCGACGACGCCTCGGCGCTATCGAGCCTCGAGCTCGCCGCGCGGGCTCGCACCGCGATGCGCAAGTATGCGATCGAGGCCGTCTTCGTCGACTACCTGCAATTGATGCGGGCGCCGGGTGTGAAGGATCGTCACCTCGAGGTCGGTGCGATTTCCGCGGGATTGAAGAAGCTTGCGAAGGATCTGAACATTCCCGTGATCGCAATGGCCCAGCTCAACCGTCAGGTGGAAGGGGCCCAGCGCCGCGGCAATCGTCCGCGCATGAGCGATCTGCGCGAATCGGGCGCGATCGAGCAGGACGCCGACGTGATCATGCTGCTCCACCGCGAGAGCTACTACAAAACCCCCGGCAGCGACCCAAACGACGTCGAAGACAACACGGCCGAGATCATCATCGCCAAGCAGCGCAACGGCCCGACCGACACAATCAAGGTGCACTTCAACAAGCAGTACACCCGCTTCGACAACCACGCCCCCGGCGGCGGCTACACCAGCGCGCATACCGGCGGACCGGCAGGTAACGGTCGCACCGCGCCGTTTTAGGTTGAGCGGGTCGTACGGCAGGGGGGCGCGGCCCTACGCGACGCGCACTCCCAACCGCTCCAGCGCCCAGAGCAGGCCGCGAGCCACGTCCTTCGGATCGTTCTCGCGGCAGAGCCGCACGCGCTCGCTGGTCGGCACATAGGCCGCCGCCCGCTCCGTCAGCAGAAGCGGGTGTGTGCCCATGGCCGCGATCTCGCCCAGCGGGTCGATCTCCACCGGCCCACGCGGCAGGAAGATCGCAATGTCCGCCGCCGCGGCACAATCCGCCAGCGAAGTCGAAGTTATCGGCATCAGCAGCGAATCTCGCGCGCCGACATCGCGGAAGAGTCGCCGCACGCGGTCAAACTCTGCGTCGCCCGGCGGCAGGATGAAGCGAACGCCTTCGACGGCCTTCTGGATCAGCAGCGTTCCCCACGCCGCGATCACCGTCCCCGCCGCCCGCGTCACCGGGGGGACGGCGAGTACCAGATGGTGTGCGTCACCCACGCCCCATGCGCTACGCAGGGCAGCCCGGCGCCCGTCCCAAGCTCGTTCGACTCCGGTCGGCGTTCCGCTCGCGATCTCCATTTGCGCATTCTGCGGCATTCGCCGCCGCGCGGGCAGTCGGCGGCGGGACGATTCTTTCGATTTGAATTCGCCGCGTCCGCCAGCCGTCCGCTCTCATATAATGAATGGACCGCCCCAAGGTCGCTCCGCGTGTCTATCCATCCGGCGGTCTTCCGGTGCCTCGGCATCGGCCCCCGCGTTGCAGTAGCCGCCGCCAGCGGCGCGTCGGCGACCTTCCCGAGGATCGAATGAACGACCCCGAACTGCCCGTGGAGCAATCCCTGAATCTGATCTCCTCCAGCGGCCCCGCCATGGGCCTTGTGTCGCGAACCACGGCTGCCAAAGTCAGTCTTCGCTGGGCCGTCAGCCTGGTGGCGATCTGCGCGTTCCTCGCGGTGGGCTTCGGCGGCATGCAGTGGCTGATGCACACCGGCCCCGCGCCGCACATCGTCGAGCGGGCGCGGCCGTCGCTCCTCGTCAGCGCGGTCACCATCCAGCCGCGCGACGTGATCGAGCCGATCGTCGGCTATGGCACGGCCCGCGCCGACCGTACGACCGCCGTCACCGCCCGTGTCGCCGGCGACATCGTCCATGTGGCGGAGTCGCTGGAGCTCGGCTCCGCCGTCTCTGACGGCGACGAGTTGCTCCGGATCGACGCCCGCGAGTACGAGGCGCAGGTCGCCCGGCTCACCGCCGCCATCGCCGCCGATGATTCCGAGATTCGCCAACTCGCGATCGAGACGCAAAACCTGGGTCGCATGATCGACGCCGCGCAGAGCGAGCTGGGCGTCGCGGAGCGCGAGTATCAGCGATTGAAAGGGTTGATCGAGGGCGGCACCTCGACGCCGCGCGAGATCGACCAGGCCCGCGGCGCGTTCGAGATGGCGCGGCGGAGTGTGATCGGCTTCGAAAGCCAGCTTGAGTTGATGCCCGAGCGCGAAAAGTCTCTGACTGCGGACCGCGACGCACGCCGGGCCGAGCTCGAGATCGCCCGGCTCAATCTGGAGCGCTGCAAAGTCACGGCGCCCTTCGCCGGGCGAATCGAGGAAGTGAGCGTGGAGCGCGGCGCCACCGTGCTGCCCGGCCAGCCGCTCTTTCGCATCGTCGCGATGGATCGCATCGAAGTTCCGATCGACATGCCGCAGTCGATGCAGGGTCGCCTGGCGGTGGGGGCGACGGCGCGCCTGCAGCTCGAAACCGATGAGGGCGTGCGCTGGAGCGGAAAGGTCGCGCGGCTGTCGGCCTCGGCCGACGTCAACACGCGCACGCTGGCGGCTTATCTTTTGGTGGAGAACGCTCGTCAAAAGCAGCCGCTGCTGCCGGGCACCTTTGTTCGCGCGGTGATCGACGGTCCGACGATCCGGCAGGCGCTGATCGCGCCGCGGGCGGCCGTGCAGCGCGGCGCTGTGTTCGTCTATCGCGAGGGAGTGGCGCAGCGTGTGCCCGTGAAGATCGAGCGCACGCTGATCGACGACTGCGTCGTGACCGGCATCGCAGCGGGGGATGTCGTGATTACATCCAACCTTGATGCGCTCTACGACGGCTGCGCGATCCGCATTCGCAGCGACGAAGCGGCGCCTTCCTCGGCCTCCGCGCCCGCCCCGAACGGTCGGGTGCAGTAGATGTCGATCCCGCGTCTTTCGGTCAACAACCCGGTCGTCGTCCATCTGCTGCTGGCGGTGACGCTGATCCTCGGCGTCTACTGCGGCTTCACGCTGGTGCGCGAGATGTTCCCCGAATCGCGCCCGCGGATGATCTCGATCACCACGCCCTATCCCGGCGCCACACCCAGCGAGGTCGAGCGCGGCATCAGCAAGAAGATCGAGGAGGCGATCAAAGACGTCGAGTACATCTCGAAGATCACCACCAGCGTTAACGAGGGGCTGTCGTCGATCATGGTCGAGCTGACCAGCGATGCGACCGACCTCGACGCCAAGGTCAACGAGTTCAAGAACCGCGTCGACGCCATCCCGCGCGACGAGTTTCCGGAGAAGGCCGAGGAAACGCAGGTCACCAAGCTGGAGCCGCGCCTCCCGGTGATCTCCGTGACGATCTTCGGCGAAAAGGACGAGCAATCGCTGAAGCTGCTGGGGCGCAAGCTGCGTGACGAGATCCTTGTTCTGCCGGACATCACCAATGTCGTCGTGGGCGGATCGCGCAAGGCCGAACTGACGGTCGAGATTGAGCCGGAAAAGCTGATCGAGTTCGGGACGTCGATGACCGCCGTGGCCGACGCCGTGCGGCGTACGAATCTCGACCTGCCCGGCGGACAGATCAAGACTCGCGATCAGAACATCGCCGTGCGCACGTTGGGCGAGAGCGACGACGCCGCCACGATCGAAGACACGATCGTCAGCACGACGCCCGAGGGGCGGATCGTGCGCGTCCGCGATTTGGGGCGCGTGATCGACGAATTTGAAGACCAGGACACCGCGGCGCGCTTCAACGGCCTGCCCTGCGTCGACATCACGGTTTACAAGTCGGGCCAGCAGGATGCGATCGACATCTCGCGCAAGGTGCAGGCCTATGTCGCCGGCAAGCATCGCGAGCCGTTTCCCGAAAAGCTCGACGAATTCTGGAGCCGCATCACCGGAAAGACCGCCGCACTGCGCAAAATCTACGACGACGCCTACAACAACCCCTTTCCCGAGGGCATGCAGCTCGAAGTTCACAGCAACCTGGCGAACTACATCGAGGGTCGCCTCGAGCTGCTCACCAAAAACTCGCTGCAGGGCCTCTTCCTCGTCGGCGTGACGCTGCTGATCTTCCTCGATTGGCGCGTGGCGCTGTGGGCGATGGTTGGCGTGGTCTTCTCGATCGCGGGCACCGCGATCCTGATGAAGGTGATGGGCGCCTCGCTCAACCTCATCAGCATGTTCGGCCTGCTGATCGTCACGGGCATCCTGGTCGACGACGCCATCATTGTCAGCGAAAACATCTTCGCCCGCGTCGAGGCCGGACAAGATCCGCACGAAGCGGCCATCCGCGGCACGGAAGAGGTGCAGGGGCCGGTCGTCATCTGCGTGCTCACGACCATCGCGGCTTTCGCTCCGATGATCTTCATCGAGGGACAGATCGGCGATTTCTTCAAGGTGCTCCCGATCGTCGCGATCTTCGCCCTCGGCACTTCGCTGATCGAAGCGCTGACCATGTTGCCGACCCATCTGTCGGAGTCGCTGCACGGCTACCACAAGGAAGTCCACGCCGGCACGAAGAAGCCGCACCCGTTTTTTGCGTTGGTTTCGCGCATCACGACGCCGATCGCCGCGCTCATTCCGAAGGTCGTCGCGCCGGTTTATCAGCGCGTGTTGCAGTTCGCCGTGCAGAATCGCTACGTCGGCCTGGCCGCGATGCTGGCGCTGATGATGATCACCGTCGGCTTGGTGATGCGCTTCGACCGCGCCGGCAATCCGACCATGAGCGGTCGCGTTCCGTTCGTATTTGTGCAGAAGATGGACTCGGAGACGATGCTCTGCGACGTCGAGCTGCCCGTCGGCACGCCGGTCGAAACGACCTCCGACATCGTCCGCTCGATCGAGCAGACGATGCTCAGCCGCGAGAAGTATCCGGAGATCAAAAACGTCTTCAGCCTGATCGGCCTGAAGATCAGTGCCGATGAGGGCGGCGTCGACGCCAGCGTTCGCTCGCATGTCGCACAGGTGATCCTCGAACTGCACTCGGTCGAAAATCGTGACCGCCCCAGCGACGCCATCGTCGCCCAGCTGCGCGAGGAAATCGGACTGCCCGCCGGCGTCAACTCGCTCCGCTTTCAGTCGCTGCAGGGCGGCCCGGCGGGAGCCGAGATCGAAATTGAAATCGTCGGCGACGATCAGCAGCAACTGTTAGCCCTCGCCGATCGCCTCAAAGACGAGCTCACGAAATTCGACGGCGTGTTCGATGTCGACGACGACTTCGACGACGGCCGCCGCGAATTTCAGGTAGCGCTGCTCGACTCGGCTCGCCCGCTGGGGATTACGACCGAGTGGCTCGCGAGCGAAATCCGCGCCGCATACTTCGGCCTGGAAGCCCGGACGCTGCAGCGTGACCGGGAGGACGTCGACATCCGCGTGCGCTTCCCGGCGCAGCGCCGCCGCGACCTGGCCGACTTTGCCCTGATGCGCATCACGTTGCCCGACGGCCGCGCCGTCCCGCTCTCCGAACTGGCCCGCGTCGAAGAGACCCGCGGGTTCACCTCGCTCCGTCGCGTCAATCAGCGGCGCTGCGTGACGGTCACCGCCGACGTCGAACAGAGCATCACCACGAGCGATCAGGTGCTGGCGGAGATGGCGGCGCTCCGCGAACAGCTCCTCGCCGAAAACCCCGGCGTCGCCATCGAATACGCCGGCAAAAAGCTCGAAAGCCGCAAGTCGCTCGGCTCACTCAATCGCGATTTCTGGATCGCATTGGGCATCATCTACGTGCTGCTGGCCGGCCTGTTTAAGAGTTATTTGCAACCGCTGGTGGTGATGTCATCTGTGCCGTTCGCGCTGATCGGCGCCGTCTGGGGCCACTACCTGATGGGCTATCCGCTCACGATCCTCTCGATGATCGGCATGATCGCCCTCACCGGCGTGGCCGTGAACGACGGCGTGGTGATGCTCGAGTTCATCAACCACGAAATTCGCGACGGCAAGCCGCTGCGTCAGGCCGTGTTGACCGCTGGAACGCGACGATTGCGTGCGATCCTGCTGACCTCGACCACCACGGTGATCGGCACCGCGCCTATGGTGCTCGAACAGAGCTTCCAGGCCCGCTTCCTGATTCCCATGGTGATCTCGCTCAGCGCCGGTCTGATGTTCTGCACCGTGCTGACGCTGCTGGCGATCCCCGCGTTCTACGTGATCCTCGACGACCTCAAGCGCGTCACGGCATCGCTCTTCGGTCGTCGCTCGGCCCCCGCCGCGCAGCCCGTGCCGGCCTAGCGCACTGCGAAAGTAAGAGGCCCGCGACGCGCGGGCCGCCGCTGGGCCGAAGCCCGTCCCCTTCGGGTCTATCCCGCGTGCTTGGCGCTCTCGCCGTATTGGCCGCGCTCGCATCCCACCACGAACTGCTCCGCCTGACCCTTCAAGCGCTCCCAGCTTTTGCGGATCCGCGCCGCCTCCGGCTTGGAGATAATGCCGTCGTTGCCGACGCTGCGGCTGATCTCCGCCAGCATGTCGCCGAACTCGGTGACAAGCTGCTGTGTGTGGCTGAGGGCCTCGCGCTGCGCGTCCTCCGGCTCGATCCGCGGGTTTGCGACGAAAAAGCCGTCCGCCTGCTGACAGATCCAGTTGATCAACCCGCGGTACTTGGTCAGTTCGTAAAGCTCGACCACGCGATCCAGCGGGTTCGCCGCTCCCGCCGACGAATCACGTTCGTCCTTGGGCGGCTGCGTCCATTTGTAGACCATCGATTTGCTGAGGCCCATCTTCGGGCCGATCGCCTTCGCCCCCGGCGAGTCAGTGCAGTTCAGCGCCTCGCGGATCACTTCCCATGACTTCATGTCTTCCTCACCCAAACAGCTTCTGCAGCGATACCACCCCCCGGTTCTCGTGGGATTGTCGGGAAGCAGGGGATGTGAGTCAATCGAGGGGGCCGCTGCCGCCGCCGCAGGGGCCGTTTTCGCGTCGAAGTTCTGAATTTCGTGCGATCAATCCCTCCGATTGCGTCTACCATCCATCGATCGACGTGAACCTTGTCTCAGGAACCGACTGCATGCTGCTGCGAGAAAAGTCCGCCCAACAGATCGAGCTGACCTGTTCGCTCGACCAGGTGAAGAAGCTCTACCTCGCGCTGTTCCGCCAGTTGCACGCGGGCGGCGCCGGCGCCATGGCGGCCTTTGACGACGACGACGACATGCTGCTCACCCTGCAGACCTATTTGCAGCGCCGCGCCAAGCAGCTGGGCGTCGATTGCACCGACCACGCCCAGTGGGATGCCTTCCTCGGCGTCGACGACGCCCCCCCCTGCGAAGTACGCTTCGCGAATCGCGCCCGCCCGTCGGCGGACGGCTGAACCTCGCGAGCTTTCGCATGCCTCAGTCAAATTCGAGCGACAAGGTCGTCGCGATCTACGCCGGGTCGTTCGACCCCGTCACCAATGGGCACCTGGACATCATCCAGCGTGCCGCCGGCCTATTCGCCGAGCTGGTTGTCGGCGTCGGTCAAAACCCGCAGAAGCAGCCGCTCTTCTCGGCTGACGAGCGCATCGCCCTCATCGCGCCGCACGTCGCCAAGCTGCGCAATGTCCGCGTCGAGGCCTACAGCGGGCTGACCGTCGACTTCGTCAAGCATATGAACGCCCGCGTCATCGTTCGCGGCATTCGCGATGTGGCCGATTTCGCCGGCGAACAGCAGCAGGCCAACCTCAACCGCGTGATCGGCCACGTCGAGACGGTGTTCTTCATCGCCAACGAGACCCACATGGTCACATCGAGCACATTCATCCGCCAAATCTTTGAGCTCGGCGGTGGCGATCGCGAGACCATCGGGCGGCTGGTTCCGCCCAACGTCGCCCGCGCACTCTCCAAACGCCTTGGCGGACGAGCGCGCCGCGCGGAGGATCTGGAGTGAACATGAACCGCGATGGAATTCGAAACGCAATCCTCGCGGCGTGCGTGCTGGGCGCCGCGACGGCTCCGCGCCTCGCCGCGCAGCCGGCGAATTCGCCGACCGGCGGATTGCAGCCCGCCTCTCGCCCGGCGCTGCCGGCGACGGATCAGCTTCGCGCACTCGTGGACGCGGTCGCTCAGGGGCGCGACCCCGCCGCCACCGACCGCCTGCTGAGCGCCTGGGTCGAGCCGCTCGCCGCGGCACTGTCCGACATCGACTCGCGCCCGCGCGAGGAGCAGTTGCGGCTGCTCGCGGCCCTGCAGCGTGTGCATTCCAACCTGCACCTGCAGCAAATCCGCTATTCGCTCGACGCCGAGGATCGCGCCCGGCTCGATCGCGTGCTTCAGGCCGAGCGCCCGTTGATCGAGTCGCTCTTCCACTTCGACGAGCGCGTTCGCCTCGCGGCGCTTGAGCGCATCCCGCTTGAGCGCAACACGGCCGCCGGTCTTCTGATCGCCGCCAAGCTCTACGACCCCAACGCCGAAGTGGTCGACGCCGCATTGCGCAAGGCGCGCGAGTTACACGACGACTCGGTGGCCAAGGGGTTGCGGCGCTTCGCCCGAGAAGCACTCGAACTGATTTCGCGTGATCAGGCGACCGAGAGCCCCGAATCGCTCATCGTCTACGCCACCTTCCTCGACGTCGCCGCTGCGACGCTGGCCGAAATCGGTCAAACGGTCGACGTTCCGCTCATCAACGACATTTTGCTCCGCCTCGCGAATCCCGTGTTTCAGCCCTTTGCGCAGCAGACCTTCGCGACGATCGACGGCCTGGGCAAGCTGGGTAGCGAATCGAGCGTGCCCGCGCTGCGCGCTTATCTCGCAGGCGAACTGATGCAGTCTCTGCCGAACGCACCAGACGGCGGGCACATCTTCCGCACCACCGCCGACGCGGCGCTTCTGGCGCTTTGTCGGATCTATCGGCTCGATCCGTTGTCGCTGGGCTTCGTCCAGCCGGTCGCCGACCGGCCCGAGATGGGCTTTCGCGATATCGAGGTGCGTGCCCGCGCCCGCCTGCAATTCGAAGACTGGTTTCGCCGCAACGCCGAGAAGCCCGCCGCAGAGCGCGATCCGCTGAAACCGCTGCCGCCGGCCGCGCCCACCACGCGGGAGAGCACTCGATGAATCTGCCCGCGATCGGAACTGCGATGATGAAGGGGCGCATCTGGCCCAGTGAGCTGATCGCGGGCCTGCTGCTGCTGGGCCTGGGCCTGGTGGGCTGGCACTTTGCAACGCCCTGGATCATGCCGCTGCGCGTCACCGAGGGCCCGTTCGTGCAGCGCTGCGAGACGCAGAGCCTGACGCTTTCCTGGTTTACGACGCGAGCGGCCGATTGCACCGTCGAAGTGGCCACCGACGCCGGCCCGCGAATGATTAAGGCGACTCGCGACGGCCTGCGCCACACCGCCACGATCGACGGTCTCGCGCCGGGCCAGACCTATCAGTACAGCCTGAAATCCGGCGCGATCACTTTGCCGGAAGTCGGCGGCGTCGCGCACACCGCGCCGCCGTCCTCCAGCCGCACGGCCCGTTTCGTCGTCTTCGGCGACAGCGGCCACGGTTATCGCGAGCAATATCTACTCGCGAAGCGGATCGACGACGCTCAGCCCGACTTCATCGTCCACACCGGCGACC
This sequence comes from Phycisphaerae bacterium, assembly GCA_022842805.1. Classification (GTDB taxonomy): domain Bacteria; phylum Planctomycetota; class Phycisphaerae; order UBA1845; family Fen-1342; genus JALHOX01. The sequence goes on from JALHOX010000052.1 coordinate 14,417, forward strand.
TGATCTACCCGGGCGGCGAGCGCGTCCATTACCGCGATCGCTTCTTCGTGCCCTATCGCGCCGTTTTGCAGCGGGCTCCCTTCTGGCCCAGCATCGGCAATCACGATCATGCCGATATCAGCGCTTACCTCGAATTCTTCGACCTTCCGCGCAACGGTCCCGCCGACTCGAAACCCGAGCGTCACTATTGGTTCGATTGGGGCGCTGCGAGATTCGTGATTGTCGACAGCAACGCGAAGGAACCGGAGCTCACGACCGCCGTCGCACCCTGGGTCGAAAGCACATTTGCCGGCTTTGAGGGCGATTGGCGTTTTGTCGTCTTCCACCACCCGCCGCACACCGCCGGCAAGTATGCCCCCGACGCGAAGATGACCAAGACGCTCGTGCCCGCCATGCAGCGGGCCGGCGTCGACGTGGTCTTCAACGGCCACGACCACATGTACGAGCGCACCCACCCGCTGATCGACGGCGCCCGCGACGCCGCCGCGGGCATCGTCTACATCGTCAGCGGCGCGGGCGGCGCAAAGCTCTATCAGCCGCGCGACCCGACGTCGCTCCCGTCGAACTACGCCCTTCGTCACCACACCGCTCACAGTTTCACAACCGTCGAGATCAGTCCGGACGGGCTCCGCGCCACCCAGCACGCCGTCGATGGCGCGCTCCTCGACGAATGGACGTTACCCCAGCGCCGCGCCCGCACCGCCTCGCAGCCCGGGTAGCGAGCCCCGCCGAAAACCGTTCGCCGTCCCGGT
>JALHOX010000053.1:0-1446 GCA_022842805.1 Phycisphaerae bacterium
CATGGACCTCGAATTCGCCCGCACCCGGCGCTACGGCGGCGACGTGGCCCTGCTCATGATCGACCTCGATCACTTCAAGGCCGTCAACGACACCTACGGCCACGAAATCGGCAATCAGGTCCTCATCGGCCTCGCGCGCCACGTCAAGCACGAAGTCCGCGACACCGACATCGTCGCCCGCTATGGCGGCGAAGAGTTCAGCGTCATCTGCCCGCGCACCAACCTCGGCGAAGCCCGACAGCTCGCCGAGCGAATCCGCGCCAGCGTGCCCCAGGAAGTCAAAATCCCCGGCCACCCCGAAACGGTCGTCACCACCTCCATCGGCGTCTCCTGCAGCGCCGAGGCCGGCGTCGCCAGCGTGCCCGACCTGATCAATCAGGGCGATCAAGCGCTCTACGAAGCAAAACGCCGCGGCCGAAACCGAGTCGCCGTCTCCACCGACCTCCGCGCCCCCGGCGACGAAATGATCCAGCGCGGCGAAGTCGAACGCCTCAACCGCCAGGTCGCGTCGCTCTCGATGCAGGCCAAAGACCTCTGCCTCCAGAGCATCTGGTCGCTCGTCCAGGCCCTCGACGCCCGCGACCACTTCACCGCCCGCCACTCGCGCAACACCACCATCTACAGCGAGGCCCTCGCCCGCGCCGCCGGCTGGTCCGAACAGCTCGTCCGAAACGTCGCCAACGCCGCCATGTTGCACGACCTCGGCAAGATCGGCGTGCCCGATCGCATCTTGCAGAAAAACGGCGCGCTCACCCCCGCCGAGTCGGCCGCCGTCCGCCGCGTGCCCATGATGACCTGCAAGATCCTCGAGCCGCTGCGCGTCTTCGAAAACGAACTGCTCATCATCCGCCACCTTCGCGAGCGCTACGACGGCACCGGCTTCCCCCACGGACTGCAGGGCAACGCCATCCCCGTCGGCTCGCGCCTGCTCGCCGTCGCCGAGGCCTTCGACGCCCTCACCACCGACCGCTCTCACCGCCCGCACCTCGCCATCGACGAGGCCATCGTCTGCCTCCGCGAAGAGAGCAGCAAACAGTTCGACCCCCAGTTCGTCGACCTCCTCCGCAAGCTCGCCCTCGAACGCCGCGACGACTGGATGAGGATCATCGACGACACTCTCACCGAAACGCAGGCCGCCGGCGGCTGGAGCGGCATGTCCCTCCAAACCGCCTGATGCGTTGTGGCTTCAGGTAGGGCGGATTCCATCCGCCTCTTTGAAGCCTGTGCCAAACGACCCTCCATTCTTCGAATTGTGTAACTCTGTCCATCGCCCCCGATTCTTGAGGCCCGCCCGCCCCGCCCGCGTATGATCCCTAGGGCGTGCCCGCGCACGGGGAAGGTGCGCCATCGCCCCGACGACCTATGCGTCGCCGCGTTTTTCGGAGCAAACTCGTTATGTCGACTCTCGATCGCCAAATCGACGTCGCCCAGGGCCGCATCCGCAGC
>JALHOX010000053.1:1456-15060 GCA_022842805.1 Phycisphaerae bacterium
GGGCCTCACCCTCGCCATCACTCTCGCTGCCGCCGCCTGGGTGGCCTATGTCTTGGTCGTGCGCCTCGCCGGCTTCGCGAAGCTGCCGGTCTGGTCGATCGGCGCCGGCCTCGCCGGCCTCGCCCTCATCGGCGCAACCGTCGCCGTGCTGCTCCGCCGCATCGATCGCATCCGCGCCGCCGCCGAGATCGACCGCGCCGCCGGCCTCAAGGAACGCCTCAGCTCCGCCGCCGCGCTGAAGACCAGCGTCGACCCCTTCGCCGTCGCCACGCGCCAGGACGCCGAGCGCACTGCCGCCAACATCCACGTCCCCACGCACCTGCCCCTGCAAACCCCCGCCCGCCTGCCCGGCGCGATCCTCGCCCTCGTCGCGGCCCTCCTGCTGGCGTGGCTCCTGCCCAGCGTGAATTGGGGCAAGGACAAGAGCCGCGACGCCAACGCCCTGGTCGTCAAGGAAACCGCCCTCGAAGAAAAGAAGAACGTCGAGGAAGCCCTGCTGCGGCAGCGCAACCGCATCCGCGAACTCAGCGAGAAAAACCCGGAGCTGAAAGACCTCAAGCTCGCCCTCGAACCAATCGAACTGCCCGACTCCCCGGACCTCAAGCCCGAAGACGTCCGCAAGGAAGCCGTCAAACAGCTCAACAGCGCCACCACCGAACTCGAAAAGCGCCGCGACCAGGAAACCAAGGACACGCTCGAAGCCATGAAGCGCATGCTCGGGCAAATGGAATCGACCAAAGGCCAGGACCCCGCCTCGCAACTCGCCAACGCCCTCCGCCAGGGCGACTTCAAACGCGCCGGCGACGAGCTCAAGAAGATGCAGGAGCAATCCCAGCAGGCCGCCTCTCAGCCCGCCGCCAGCCCCGAGATGCAGAAGCAGCAGCAGGAAATGCAGAAGCGCCTCGAACAGCTCACCCAGCAGATGGCCCAGCTCAACAACGACACGCAGATGCAAAAGGAGCTCGAAAACAAGGCCGGCATGAGCGAGCAACAGGCCAAAGACCTGATGCAGCAACTGTCCAAGATGGACCCCAAAGAGGCCGCCAAGCAGTTGCAGGAACAGCTCACCAAGCAGGGCATGAACCAGCAGCAGGCCCAGGAAATGGCCCAGAAGATGCAGCAAAACCAGCAGGCCCAGCAGCAGCTTCAGCAAATGGCCCAGCAACTGGCCCAGGCCGCGCAGCAACTGTCGCAGGCCCAGCAACAGCAACAGAACGGCCAGAGCCAGCAGGGCGCCCAATCCGCCGCCGCCCAGGCCCTCGCCAACGCCGCCGATCAGCTCTCCCAGATGGAGCTGAGCGAGCAGATGATGAACGACTTGGAGTCGCAGCTCGCCGAGCTAAACGACCTCAAAGACAGCGTGCTCAAAGGCCAGTGTCAGGGCAACGGCCAGGGCAACGGCCCCGGTAACAAGCCCGGCGACCGCATGGGCAATCAGGGCCCGCAAGCCGGCATCGGCTACGGCTCACACATCGGTAAGGAAACCGTCGCCTTTGACATGAAAGCCCAAAAGGCCAAGACCCGCGTGCAGGGCGGCGAAATCATCGCCCAGATCCTCGTCGACGGCCCGCAATCCAAAGGCGAAGCCACCGCCGAAGTCAAAGACGCCGTCGCCGCCGCCGTCCGCGACGCCGAAGACGCCGTCGAACGCGGCGCCATCCCGCGCCAATATCACGGCGTCGCAAAAAAGTACTTCGAAGCCCTCGCCGGCCTCAACGGCCAACACGCCCCCGCCCCCGCGCCACCATCGCCCGCCCCCGCCCCGACAAACGGCGCAGCACCGCCAAAGCCGTAGTCCCCGCCGCCTCTTGTAGCGGCCCGCGGCTCGCAGGCCGACGAAGGGGCTGCCGCTAACCATGCGCGGCTTAAGCCGGGCTTGCCGCTGCTACAGCGGTTCCCAGACGATAGCGCACGACGAGACCGCACCATGTCCGCGCACCCGGCTTATCGAGTCGACCGGCGACGACAACGAAATACTGATCGGGATCGCAGGGCTTTTGACTTCGGTTGAGGCTGATGCGGTCATTGCTGAGATCGAGGCTTAATTCGGGTAATCGCCCAGTTCGGATCATGGACTTGCAACGAATTCGCCATTTCATTGCGCAATCCATATTTGGGTAAGGGTGTTCCCATGTCACTTTTGCTGACGTGACTTGCGCTTTCCAATCGATGGCCGATATTATAGACTGCGAAATCATGCACGAAAGCCGTCCTGATGGCCCGGTCGTATCTCCGGAAGTCTCCGTGATCTGGAAGCCGCTGCAGCGCCTCTTTGCGGATGGAAGTCCCGCTTCTTCGGTTGCGATACTATATTTTGATGTTGGTTCGGGCCGACGGCTGCCATTTGCAGCGATCACACGTACTCGCCGCAATCGACTGGTGCTCTGGCCACCATCGGATGCACGTCGGGCATGGCGCTTTCAAGATGGTAGCGACTTCCATGTTCACCACGTGACGCTTGAACTTGACAATGGCACCACACACTTAACTCACTTTGATGCCAGCAACAACCGGGTGCATCGGGCTGACGGCTGGCGCTTGCTGCCCAGTCAGGGCGGTTCACGACTTTGGCTGGTCGGAGCATTCAAGTTAGCAGTGCTGGAGAAGCAAGTCGGGGTGGTTGAGCAAAGCGTGAACATGCCGGTAGCAGATTCTGCGAGGAGACATCGTGAATTTGAGAGATATGCCTCTCAACTAGCACATATAGACATCAGAACGCCACCGGTTCGAGGAGACTGCCTGATTGCTGCGATTCACCTGCTGTCCAGCGATCCCCAGCGAGATCAGTTAGACCGAGCGCACTTTCCAATGGCGCCTTTCTGGAACGAGTTGATTGACGACTGGCCTGACGGCGACAAATTCCCGGTCGGCGTGACTGGCGTACAACTAGGCGAACAGCGATTGCTCGTACAAACCGTGTCTCCGCTAGGCCGGCTTAGGGGGGCCTGCTTCTTGGCAGGACCAACACGAGAACGCAAGTAGTCCTGACGGATCGGATATGGTTCAGCACTGGGTCGCGCGATATCGCATTCGCCGCAATGTTGCGGATACTCTGGGCGCAAATTAGTGGTCGGCAACTGAAATGCCCAAGCGCGACCCCCTCACAACCTCCGTCATCGCCTGCCACTGGCGTCGCACCGCCGACGGCTGGCGCCTCTGGGTCAAAGGCCGCGATGATCTCTGCGGCCAGGCCCCGACCTACGAAGCCGCCCACGACGCGTTAACCAACGCCATCATGGCCGCCGCCCGCGATCTCGACGCCGTTCTGCCGATCTATCCCGAGTTCGACCCGCCGCTCCCCTCGACGCCCTTTGCCGAGCAATATCTTTCCCCCGAGCTCTACCTGCTCACCCCCGGCGACGAGTTCTTCGAATTGAATCGCCCCAAATGCGCCACGGCGGAATCAGCCGTAAGCCGCGCCGCCTACCTCCCGACGATTTTCAGCGACGGCGTCTGCAAGGCCTGCAATCATGCCCGCGGCGAACGAACCGAAGTCCCTCTGCGAGTGGACAACGCCCCGCAACGCGTGGACGTCGGCCACCTCCGCGCGCCCTTCGACAACCCCATCCGCCTCTTCTCCGACCGCTTCCTCAAGCTCCTGACGCCGCGCGAGCGCCAGTACTTTCGCCCCATCCAAATGCCGCCCCGATCGCGTCGCCGGTTCTTCGAGCTTCGCGGCCGTCCGGAGGTGCCGTTCGTCGGCGTAAGCGGACTGGAAGCCGACGGCACCGAATGCACCGCGTGCGGCCGCCGCTCGGTCTACGTCAACCATCCGTGGCTGATGGAGGGCGGCCTGTGCGTCACGCGATTCGTCTGTGCCAAAGACCTGCCCGCCTCGCTCGACGCCTGTTTCACGGTGGGGGAGGGCAACGACGTCCACCTCTGCGTCACGCGCGAGCGATGGGACGCGCTCCGCGGCCACACGGGAGTTCGCGGAATCACCACCCAACGCCTGGGCGTGGTGACCGCCGCCGACTGCGACCGCAACCCGCGCATCCGAAACTCGCTGCGTCCGTGCGAACTCTGCTGCGAATGGCCCGCGCCGCGCGCCGTCAGCAACGAAAAGCAGGCTGTCTTTGATCTCCCGGCCGACGACTGCAGCCGGCGAAACTTCACCTGGCTCGCCGACGCCGAGCGCGGGGGCTACATCCAGATTTCCCAGTCCACCATGCAGCCCCTGGAGTTACTCGCCCTCGCGAAACGCACCAAGCGCCCTCCACGAACCGAATTTGTCTCGTTCCGCTGTCTCAGGTGTTGGCGGCTGGGTTGGATCGTATTGTCGGCGGGCGAGTCGGCACTCGTGCTGAACTGGTAGTGGGGGCGGCGGCACTGTCATGGTTGTGCCACGGCTCTCGAGCAGTGCCGGGTGCCATGCCGACGGATTTCGCGTCGGCATGCTCAGCGGGCGCGCGTTTCGCAAGAACTCTTGATTTGACCCCAAATTCGTCACCGATTATCCAACACCCGTATGACTCCGGATGCGACAGAATCGACACGCGGCGAAAAAGCGAGTCCGCTTGATTGTCGCGATGCAAGGCGGTTTACGCCGCAGGAAAAGAAGTGCATTAGCTACGCGAAAGATCGCCGAAACACCTATGGCGAGAACGCGAAGAGCTCGCGCAAGAACATCGCGAGGAACAAGCGAATTCGCTCACGAATCGAACGGCGAAGCGCAGAAGAGCCGCTGCGCGCCGCTACACCGCGCTTCGACGAGATGGCAATCGATCGCGCAGCCGCAAGGGCATTGAAGAATCGCAAACGATCCTGGAAGAAACTAGCCGACCAGCCGCTGGGGGCCGTTGTAAAGCGAAAGCTGGCGATGCGAGCTTCGAGCCGTCGATGACCGAACAAGCCCCCGCCGCTGGCGAAGCTGCCCCCAAAGCCGGCCTCTCCACCACCTACATCCTCACCGCCCAAATCGGCCTCGCCACGGGCGTCTTCGCCGGCTGGCGCGGCTTCGGCCCGTGGTTCTCAGGCCCGGCGATCGGCTTTCTCTGCGCGATCGTCCTCCCTGCGCTCATCTTGCCGCTCCTCGGCAGACCCCTGCGCCGCCTGGTCCCCATCGGTTTCGGCACGCTCGTCAGCTTCGTCGCCTACACCGCGACGACCGTCGTCCTCGCCGAGCTAGCCTCCCATATGGTGCTCGAAGCCACCAAACAGGGCCGCACGCGCGTCGACCTCCTCGGCTATACGATCCGGCAGAACCGCGAGGAAACATCCGGGACCGAACGCCGCGTCTTCTGGAGCGGCGACGTCGTCTTCTGGCTCACCGTCCGCCACGACGGCAAAACGTGGGAAGTCGACACATATGATTGAAAGTGCACAACGCGTCCTAAGCCGCCGCGAGTCTCCCCGCCGCCCCGCTCCCCCCGCGCTATCCTCTCCCTCATGAACCACCAAAACTTCTCTCTCGACGAAATCGCCCTCGCCCGCCGCCTGCGCCACGCCGGCCTGCCGTGGACGCCCGCCGTCGGCCACTACGTCTACGACGAAAGCGGCATCATCGAAGCCCCCAGCCCCTTTCAAGATCGCGTCTACTTCATCCTCGATCTCAAGCACTTCCTCCGCCGCAGCGAGACCATCGACGGCCTCATCCGCGCCATGTTCTGGCTGCCCGATTGGCGTCAGACCCGCGCGCTGCTTCGCGCCCGCGGCGTCTCAGATGAGACCGTGATCGCCCATCTATCCCGCGAGCGCGCGATGGAGCAGGGCGCCGAGCTAATCGCCTTGTACCGCCTGCTGCTCGCGAAGCTCGAAGGGTGACAAACGCGCCGCGCGCCGCGCAACCCTTCAATCGTCTCCCGCTTGCCCGCCTTCTTTCCGCGTGATCTCCGCCCCCAGCGCGCGGAGCTTATCTTCCATGCGTTCGTACCCGCGCAGCAGGTGGTAAATCCGGTTCACCTTGGTCACGCCGCGAGCGCTCAGCCCCGCCAAAACGAGCGCCGCGCTCGCCCGCAGGTCGCTCGCCATCACCGGCGCGCCGACCAGCTTCTTCACACCTTGCACCACCACCGTCGCTCCCTCCCGCCGCAGCCGCGCGCCCATGCGGTTCAGCTCCGGCATATGCATGAAGCGATCGGGGAAAATCTTCTCGGTGACGATCGAGTTGCCGTCCGCCAGGCACAGCAGCGACATCAGCTGCGCCTGCAAATCCGTCGGGAATCCCGGGAACGGCTGCGTCGTCACCTCGATCGGCTCCAGCCGCCGCGCCGAGCTGACGATGCACCCGAAGTCCGTCTTCTCGACGCTCACGCCCACCGCCGCCAACCGATCGACAAACGCCATCAGGTGATCGAGCCGACAATTCTCAATCTTGATTTCCCCGTTGGTGATCGCCGCCGCCACCATGAACGTGCCCGCCTCGATGCGGTCGGGAATGATGCGATACTCGCAGCCTTTGAGCTGCTTCACGCCCTCCACGGTGATCCGCGGCGTGCCCTGCCCCGTGATCTTCGCGCCGCACTTGTTCAGGAAATTCGCGAGGTCGACCACCTCCGGCTCGCACGCCGCCATCTCGATCACGGTCACGCCCTCGGCCAGCGTCGCCGCCATCATCGCGTTGCCCGTCCCCAACACGGTGCTGCCAAAGGGACCGCCCAAAAACATCTCGCAGCCCTTGAGCTTCTTGGCCTTCGCGACAATGTCGCCGCTGACCAATTCGACTTCGGCCCCGAGCTTTTCCATCGCCCGCAGATGCAGATCGACCGGCCGGTCGCCGATCGCGCAGCCGCCCGGCATCGACACCTGCACCTTGCGGCGTTTGCCGAGCAGGGGCCCCAACACGCAGATGCTGGCCCGCATCTTGCGGACGATGTCATACTCCGCGCGACAGTTCATCTCGTCGCGCACAATCAGCCGCAGCGCGCCATCCTCGCGCCGATCGGCATCGACGCCCAGCTTGCGCAGCAGCTCGCAGAGCGAGTTCACGTCGGCCACGTTGGGCACGTCGTGCAAAATGATTTCGCCGTCGCAGAGAATGCTGGCGGCCATGATCGGGAGAGCGGCGTTCTTAGCGCCGCCGATGCGCACATTGCCGCGCAGACGATTGCCGCCGACGATTTCAAAATAGGACAGGCTCACGCATTTTCCTCAGACGATAATGCACCGAAACGATGTTGCGCCGGCGCGTCCGTGCGCCGGGTTTGCGAAGTGTAGCGGTGGGTCGCGGCGGCGCGGCAGCCGGCCGGGAGAAGCGCCAACGGCACCTGTGAAACCGGCGGCAAGTCGCCGCCCGCCTCGCCGCCGCACCCCCTCGTCTTAGCGCCGCTCTCTACCGCGGCGACGACGGCAGCGGCTTGCATAGCCGCTCGATCGCCAGGCTCATCGCCTGCGTCCCGAGCTCGCTGCCGCCCGGCTGCGCCTCGATCGCGCGAAAGAGCTGTTGCGCAAGCGCCGTGCCGGGAAGCGCAACGCCCAGCGCTTGGGCGGCGTCCTGCACAATCCGAAGATCCTTCTGCATCAGCTTGATCATGAAGGCCGGCTTCAGATCATCGGCTGCGATCTTGGCCCCCAGGTTGCTCCACGCCCACGAGCCGCCCGCCCCGCCGCCCAGCGTCTCCAGCGCCAGCGGCAGCTCGACGCCTCCGCGACGGGCGAAGGCGATCGCCTCGCTCACGCCGATCATATTCACGGCGACGAGAATCTGATTGACCGCCTTCAGCGTCTGCCCCGCGCCCGACGGGCCGACATGGACCACGGTCTTTCCGAGCTTTTCCAGCACCGGGCGCACCCGTTCGAAGGCCGCCTTTTCCCCGCCCACCATGATCGTAAGCGTCGCCGCGATCGCGCCGCGCTCGCCGCCCGTCACCGGCGCGTCGAGCAGTGCCGCCTGCCGCTGTGAGAGCCGAGCCGCAAAGTCGCGCGCCGCGCTCGGGCTGATCGTCGAAAAATCGATCACGACGCTGTTGGGCCGCAGACCCGCGCCGGCAGGGGGGGCGCCCGAGTCGTCAAAGAGCACGCGCTCCACATCCGGCGTGTCGGGCACATTCAGGCACAGCACTTCGCACTCCGCCGCAACCGCCGCGGGCGAATCACGCCATACAGCGCCGCGGGCCAGCAGTGCGTCCGCCTTGCTGCGCGTGCGCGTGTGAACAAAGAGCTTGTGGCCGGCGGAGAGGAGGTGCCCAGCCATCGGCGCACCCATGATGCCCAGACCAATGAAACCGATATTCATAAGCCGGGCATTGTAGACGCCCGTCCAGTCGCGACTTCCTCGGATTGCGTCGCCGCCCGACGCGCGAAACGCCCGCCCGCTCGCCGCGCCGGCGTGATTCGCAGTTTTCCCATTACGCCGCGCTATGATCCAATCGGATCGTACGCCGTGCCCTGCCAGGGTCGCGCGTCGCGAGGACCACGCCGGGGCAGGGCCGAGGGCGCTGCCATGTCAACGGCCAACACACTCGTCGCATCCCGCCTGGCGCAAGCCGGCATCCAACTCAACGGCGCCGCCCCTTGGGACGTCCGCGTCGCCAACGACGCCTTCTACGACGATCTCGCCCGCCGCGGCTCGCTCGCCGCCGGCGAAGACTATGTCCGCGGCTGGTGGGACTCCACCAATCTCGAAGAAACGCTCTACCGCGTCCTCCGCAGCCAGCCGCCCCGACAATCGACCTGGAATCTCCGCGCCGCGTGGAACCGGCTGAACAACACACTCTGGAACCGCCAGCAGGGGGTCGGCGCCTCCGCAGTCGCCCGCGAACATTACGACCAGCACCCCGAGCTATTCGCCCAGATACTCGGCCGCCGCCGCATTTATTCGTGCGCCTATTGGCGCCCGGGCGACACGCTCGACGCCGCGCAGGAGCGCAAGCTCGAACTAACTTGCGCCAAGCTCGCCCTGCAACCCGGCGACCGCGTGCTCGACATCGGCTGCGGCTGGGGCGGCATGGCCGAGTACATCCACGAAAAGCATGGCTGCCCCGTCCTGGGCGTCACAAACTCCATCATGCAGGCCGAGTACGCCCGCGCCCGCCGCCGCTCCGCCGACGTGCATTTCGAATGCATCGACTATCGCGAGGTGCAACCGCCCCGCTTCGGCCCATTCGACAAGATCGTCTCCATCGGCATGTTCGAGCATGTCGGCCCCCGAAACTATCGCGACTACTTCCGCCTAGCCCGCCGCCTGCTCCGCGACGACGGCCTCTTTCTCCTGCAGACCATCGGCCGCGGCGTACACGACAGCACCACCGAAGAATGGAACTCAAAGTACATCTTCCGCAATTCATTCCTGCCCAGCGTGCGCCACATTGCGGATGCGTGCGACGGTCAGTTCATCGTCGAGGATTGGCACAACCTGCGGGACCACTATGTGCTGACTTTGCGGGCATGGCGCGACAATCTGTCGCGCTTCGCCGAGTCGACGGCTGCCCGCGACCTGGCCCTCGCCACCATCCGCATGTGGCACTACTACCTCAGCTCCTTCATCGCCGCGTTCCGCTGCGGCGACCTTAATCAATGCTGGCAGATCGTCCTGTCGCCGCGAGGCCGCAGCCGCCTCGGACCGCGCGACGTGCCCTGAGAGCCGCGCTCTCGAAAGGCCCCCCATGATCGATCTCAACACCCGCTTCGCCGATCGCACCGACGCCGGTCGACGCCTCGCCACGCGACTCACCCACCTCCGCGACGAAGCGCCGATCGTCCTCGCCCTGCCCCGCGGCGGTGTCGTCGTCGGTCATGAGATCGCCCGCGCCCTCGCGGCCCCCCTCGACATCATCGCCGTCCGAAAGATCGGCGCCCCGCACCACCCGGAGTTCGCCATCGGTGCACTCGCCGACGGACGCCATCCGCAGCTCTTGCTCGACGACGCAGCCGTGCGCGAAGTCGGCGTCTCGCGCAGCGAGCTCCGCCGCGCCATCCGCGTAGAGTGGAACGAGCTGCGCCGTCGCGAGCGGCTTTATCGCGGCGCCGAGCCCCGCCTCGATCTACAGGGCCGCACCGTGATCGTCGTCGACGACGGCATCGCCACCGGCTGCACCATACGGGCCGCCCTCCGCGCGCTGCGCCGCTCCAATCCGCGCCGGCTGATCCTGGCCACGCCCGTCGCCCCGCCCGAAACGCTGGCCTTGCTCTGCGACGAATGCGACGAAATCGTCTGCCTCCTCCAGCCCGCCGCCTTCCACGCCGTCGCGCTCTATTACGACGATTTCGAGCAGACGATCGACCAGGAAGTCGTCCGCCTGCTCGAAGACGTGCAAACAGCACCCCCTGAATAGGGGTGGTGGTCGTGGCGCCCGCCTCTTGTTCCCCTTCCCCCGCGCCGCATCAATCCCCCGCGCGACGCGAATCGTCGCGCCCCATCAACCCGTCCGCGGCGGATAATTGCTCGGCACCCGCGTCCGCTGCGCCGTGAAATGCGTCACCGGATCCGGCAGCGGCATCGGGTGCGGCACGGCGAACAGCTCGCCATACTCAAACCCGCACCGCCCGCCCTCCGTCGCGTCGAGAGCCCGAATGCGATGCAGCAGCCGCGCCAGCCGCTCCCCGTCGAACTGCGATTTGTAAACCGAAATCGCCGCGATCTTCTGCTCGATCACATCGCTCGTATCGATCACAAACGTCGCCGGAAAGTGGCTCGCCTCCGCCGCGATCACGCTCGGCCGATACCACAGCCAGTCCACCCGATGCGGCTCGGTGCCCGCAAAGCGATCATCCCACTTCGTCAATTGCGAATAAAACCGCGCCGCCTCCAAAATCAGTTGCCCCTGATAATGGTCCGGCGAGGCGTCCGGCGTCCGCCCCCACATCCCCACCACGATCCGCGGCTTAAACCGGCGAATCACCGTCGCCACCGCATACCGCGCCGGCGGGCCGTCCATCAGCTCGCGATTCGTCAGATTCAGCACCTCAAAATGCGCCACGCCCAATATGTCCGCCGCCGCACGCATCTCCACCATCCGCGTCTCAATCGAACCCCGCGGCGTCGGCTCGCCATTGGTCATTTCCACGATCCCGACCTTGTGGCCGAGTTTCACCAGCTTGGCAATCGCCCCGCCGCAGGTGATTTCCAGATCGTCGGGATGGGGCATGCTGAAGATCACATCGAGTCGATCGGGCATCGTCGTCTGCTCTCCGGCGGCTGGTTCTTGGGTCGCGGCCGCGCGCGTCGGCTGGTCCGCTTGGATGCCGCAAATCGTAGCCGCGTTGCAGGTCGCCGGTGAACTGCCGGCAAACTGCCGGCAAACGGGCAAGGTCCCATCCGCATTTTGCTTTCTTCATTCTGCATTCGCCGCTTCTCCGATAGACTCCGTCGCTGCGAAATGGCGCCGCCGCGGCGCAAGCGACGACCCCGGACCTCCTAGATCGAAATTGGACCCATGGCCCAGCCCCAGACCGCCATCACCCCCACCCGCGTCGAAGACTATCCCGAGTGGTATCAGCAGGTCGTCCGCGCCGCGGATCTGGCCGAGACGTCGCCCGTCCGCGGCTGCATGGTCATCAAGCCGTGGGGCTACGCCCTCTGGGAAAACATCCAGCGCTCGCTCGACGCCATGTTTAAGGCGACGGGCCACAAAAACGCCTACTTCCCGCTCTTCATTCCCCTCAGCTTCCTCGAGGCCGAGGCCGCCCACGTCGAGGGCTTCGCCAAGGAATGCGCCGTGGTCACCCACCACCGCCTCGAAGCCGGACCCAACGGCAAGCTCGTCCCCACCGGCAAGCTCGAAGAGCCCCTCGTCGTCCGCCCGACGTCGGAGACGATCATCGGCGACTCGTTCTCCAAGTGGGTCCAGAGCTACCGGGATCTGCCGCTGCTCATCAACCAGTGGGCCAACGTCGTCCGCTGGGAGCTCCGCACGCGCCTCTTCCTCCGCACCGCCGAATTCCTCTGGCAGGAGGGCCACACCGCCCACGCCAGCGAGGCCGAGGCCCGCGAAGAAACCATGCGCATGCTCAGCGTCTACGCCGAGTTCGCCGAGAGCTACATGGCCATGCCCGTCATCCAGGGCGAAAAAACCGCCGGCGAGCGCTTCCCCGGCGCCGTCGATACCTATTGCATCGAGGCAATGATGCAGGACCGCAAGGCCCTGCAAGCCGGCACCTCGCACTTCCTCGGCCAAAACTTCGCCAAAGCCAGCAACATCAAGTTCCAGAGCGAGCAGGGCCGCGAAGAGCTGGCCTGGACCACCTCTTGGGGCGTCAGCACCCGACTCATCGGCGCCTTGCTCATGACCCACTCCGACGACGACGGCCTCATCCTGCCGCCGCGCCTCGCACCCACCCAGATCGTCATCCTCCCCGTACTGCACAAGGAAGAGACCAAGGCCCAGGTGCTGGAATATTGCCACAAGCTCGTCGCCGAGCTGCGCAATGTCCACTACCACGGCCGCCCGCTCGAGGTCGAGCTCGACGCCCGCGAAGGCCGCGGCGGCGAACGCACCTGGGAATGGATCAAGCGCGGCGTGCCCGTGCGCGTCGAAATCGGCCCCCGCGACATCGCCAGCGACTCGGTCTTCCTCGCCCGGCGCGATCTCGGCGTCAAGGAAAAATCCTCGATGCCGCGCCAGCAGTTCGTCTCCTACGCCGCCCGAATCCTCGAAGAGATTCAGACCAAGCTCTACGATCGCGCGCGGGATTTCCGTATCGCCAATACGAAGAAGATCGACAAGAAGGACGACTTCTACGCCTACTTCACACCCAAGAACGCCGATAAGCCCGAAATCCACGGCGGCTTCGCCCTGGCCCACTGGAACGGCGACCCCGCGATCGAGGCGCAACTCAAGAACGACCTCAACGTCACGATTCGCTGCATCCCCCTCACCCCCGAAAAGGCCGGCGACTCCGGCCTCCACACCGGCGCCGCCCCGCGCGGCCTCGACCCGCTCTTCGCCGAAGCCACCCCCGGCACCTGCCCCTTCAGCGGCAAAGCCAGCCCCCGCCGCGTCGGCTTCGCCAAGGCCTATTAAGTATCAGCCCGCGCCTCGCCCGCCGCCGACTTCAGGTAGGGCGGGTTCCACCCGCCTCTTCGCCACGGCAGACGACAATCCCAGCCGCCCCCCGGTCCGCCCGGCCCTGATGGCCCGGCCCCGGTCGCCCCGCAACGCAAGCGTTCGTAGCCAGGCATTTCAACCTTGCTGGTGCCAAAATCTTTGTTCTTAGGATTTGACCCCGAAGGGGTCGTGGCCTGTAGCCACGGGTGGAGTCGACGCGCAGCGGCGACGAAACCCGTGGTCGCCACTCCGCACGCATCCGAGCCCCGAAGGGGCGAAGGAAATTGGACGTTGGGACGCCCGCGAACCGACAAAGTTCGTAGCAAGCGAGTAGGGTGGGTAGAGCGCAGCGAAACCCACCTCTTCTCAACCCTACCCGCGTAGACTGACACGCCCGTACAGCTTGCACCCCGCGTCACGCATCCACATCGCTTCGCCCTGGGCTGTGCCTACCTTCTTCGATCTGCACGCCCCTCAGCGACCTCCTGTTACACTTCGCGATCCAAATACCTCATTCAGAGTTGCTCAAATTCTTCCGCTGTATATAAAAACTTCGTGTCTTTCGGCATGCGCTCCCACTCTTCGCGATACGCGACGCACCAGGAATCTAAGAGCGCGTAGAACTCGACCGCTGGAATCCGCACATACCGGAACGTATCAGGAACATAAAGGCTGGGAAGC
>JALHOX010000054.1 GCA_022842805.1 Phycisphaerae bacterium
CCGGGTGCCCGAGCCGGTGATGAAGTTGCGCTCGGCCGGCGTCGGCCCGCCGATGCGGTTGTTGGCGGCCGGCTGCCCATTTGCGAACCACCCCAGGACGCGCACGCGGTGCAGCGTATTGCCCACGACGACATTGTTGTCCGAGCGGTCGATCTGCACGTAGCCGCCGCCTGTGTTGTTCCGCACGAGACTGCCCGAGCCTTCGGACAACTCGATACCCAGACCGCTGTTATCCTCGACGAGGCCGTTGGACCCGATCACCGAGACAGAGCTGTTGTCCAATCCGAATACGGAGCAGTTGTCGGGGGTGAGGTAGATGGCCGATCCGTGGAGGACTACCTCCCGACCATTCGGGTTGGTGTCACCGGTGAAGGCGGTCTGCGTCCTGCCGTCGATCGTCACCTCGTCAAACACTTGCCAGTAGAACCCCCCGATGGAGTGCACCACGGCGCGACCCGGGTAGTACCAGTCCAGGTAGTTCCATTCGCTTGTAGGGATGGCGAAGCCGATCGTTTGTCGGCCGGGCGTGTTGTTCGAGGCGATCATCGCCTCTGAAAACGAAATGCGGCCGTCCGGGCCGGGCAGGTCGGCGAGTGTCGCTGTGTCCGGGTTGATGTCGATGATGTCGTCTGAGATGTTTACGGTGATGATCTGAGACAAGGCCGCTGGGGCGCACATTCCCAATAGGCCGACCACCAAGGTCGCGGTGATCGCCGAGCGCGGGGTTTGAAGCAGGTTGTCATACATATGAGTTTCACTTCTGTGCGGTGAGATTCTGGTCTTCGAGACGCGACAGGAAAGTCCTCGCGCTTCGCATTGCAATTGCCGGAGGTGCATTGCGTCGAATTCGGATGCAGGGCTGCCTGGCAAGCCAGGATCAGTCCGCATCCGATTCTCCGCTCACACGCCTCCGCACGAGGTTCAGTTGGTCAGCAACGCGACAAACGTACTGATATCGCCGACCGATACGACGCCGTCGCTATTGACGTCGCCATTCTGAATCTCGCAATTCGGGAACTGCGCGGCGTAGCCGGTCGGGTCGGTGAGGGCGAGCACAAAACCGGCGATGTCGCCGACACTGACGATGCCGTCGCAATTCATGTCGCCAAGCAAGCTCGGCGGATACTGCACGGTAAGGACGGCGATGCCCCGGCTGAGGCAGCTCATCCAGAGCTCGTAGCCGTTGGGAATCTCGCGGACTTCGAGGTCGTTGATCTGCGTGTGCGGCAATCCGCCCCACTGCATGGCGCCGTCGACGGGGCCCGGAAAGGCGCCCGCGTTGGTTCCGTCGTACCAGCAAAGACCGCCGTCGAATGATTGGTAGGTGTTGGTGTACGTCATCCAGACGCGGCCGTCGGGCGTAACGACCCAGGGCGTGACGTAGTTGCCGGGCAGCGGCCAGCCGTCTGCATATGTCATCAGGGAATACGCGCCGGTATTGGCGTCGAGCCGAATCAAGCCGCCGCCGGAGCCGCCTGCGCCGAGAAAGACGCTGCAGCCGAGCCACGCGATGCCGTTTCTTCCAACCGCCATGCCCCAGATGGTGTCGCTCTGCGAAGTGAGTTCGGGAAAATCGTCGATCGTGCGCGAGAAGCGGTAATTGCCATCTGTGCGAACGACCTCGTAACCGGCGTGGGCCCAGATGGTGCCGGGACGATCGGGATCGGCTCGCAATTGCGCTCCCCACGCGGCGATTCCGACGTTGTTCCAAAGCGCGCCGGTCCAATACGAAAGGCTGAAGTATTCGCCCAGTTGCCAGAGGCGGCCGGTGGAGTCTTCGACATATTGAACCACGGTGCTGGAGCCGCCGGGAAGGCTGGTCCACGCATTGTCCGAAAGCTGCGACGAGCCGTTGAACATCGGATTGACGACGATGTCGCCCGTCGACGGTCGGAAATAGACGGACTCCGAGTTGTCGGTGGGGAATGGCCACGAGAAGCCCAGACCGTAGGTCAACTGGTTGTAGCCGATCCAGCGCGTGCCATCGAATTGGGTCATTCCGCCCGCGCCGGTGCCGGCATTGGCACACGCCCACACGTGGCCGGTGGCCGGATCAATCGTCAGGTCGTTGTTGAAGAAGTCAAACTGGCTGGTGTTCGTGACGCGGTAGCGCTGCCACAGCCCGGTGGTCGGGTCGCGCTTCGCCGCTCCGCCCACACCGCAGGCCCACACACCGCCGTTGGAGTCTTGCGCCACATCGTAGGTCCAGTTGGAGTTGCCCCAGTCGCCGAGGCCGATCCACGAAGTTCCGTTGAATCGCCAAACCTGACCGTTCTGAACGGCAACCGCTTGCAGCGGCCCGGTGGTCCGCAGGGGATCGGCGCCGCCGCCGGGCGGCGTTGCCACGCCCACCCACGTTCCATTGGGGCGCAAACAGTCGAGAACGGCGTCAAAGTTGTTGGGGAGAACGCGATAGATCCACATGTTCCCGGCTGAGTCGACACAGGCGCTGCCCGGGAGGTTTCGCGGGTTTCCGTTGGTCGATGGAATCGTGGTCCAGGCCTGCGTCGTACTGTCATAGCGCTGCGTGGTGCCGATGCTTCCGGGGCCCTCGGCCGCCCAGACGTAATAGCCCCCGCTGGGTTTGGGTTGAATCGCCAGCCGCTCCGGGCGTTGGTCGCTCAGAAACGTCCACATGCTGGTTTGGGGATTGAACCGCATCAGCCCGCCGCCGCCCCAGACCGTTGAGTAGCCGCTGGCCCAGATGGTGCCGTCGGGTGCGATCTCGATGTTGGTCACCCAGCCGCCGGGCCAGGGCGAATTCTCTGCACCGTAGCGCTTCAGCGAGGCGGGCCCGATGTTGGGGTTGAATTTCAGCACGCCGCGACCGGTGCCCATCCACAGATTGCCTTGAGCATCGGCGGTGATATCCCGCACACGCGATATGCCGGTTTGCTCGGGGTGTCCGATCTCCGGGTAGTCGACGTTGGAGATGTTGATCCAGCGATTCTCCTCCTGCACGAACTTGGCGATGCCGCCTTCCTCAAAGCCCGGCTCGTAGCCGCCGATCCAGGGATCGTTGTCGGGACCGATCCAGATTGCGTCGCAATAGTCACCCTGAATGCCCGTATTGCTCGGGCGGTAGTAGCGCCATTGGTATGTCGGCTCCGCGGCCAGCGCCGCCGAAGCGCCGCAGGTGACCAGAAACAGTGCTGATTTGCGGGCGGTGTTCAACATGAGCAGGGCTCCCAATTCGAGGTGCGACGGACAGGCGCAGCCTGGGTCGGAGGATGGATTTGCCTTACCCAATTAGAGACGACTGGCGGGCGCAGAGATACCAGGAATCTGGCACATTACAGCAAAAAAATGCAGGAAATCCGCTCGAAAATCGTGTGATTTCGGCGATCCGCCGCTGGGCCCGCTCGCCCAAAACGCGAAGGCCCGCGCCTAAGACATCTTCCGCCGGCGCTTCTTCTCGCGAATCGGCGGCGGGTCGGGCATCGGCTCGCCCATCAGGGCGTAGGTGATCGCATGGTGGAGCCAGTTGCGCTCGGGGTGGGTCAGCGTTTCGCCAAAGCGAACGACGCGCTCGTCGCTGCGAGCAAGCAGGCCTCCCGCGTGAAACTCGAACTCCTCAAGCTTGTCGATCTCGATTCGCTCGGTGAATGAAATCAGCAGGTGCTTGCGATCGACGCGCAGTTCGTCGGTGGAGGCGGTCACAAGCGTCTGCTCGTTGGCGAAGGCGACGTTGACGGCGACTACAGCGACGACGAGGCCGGCCATGACGTAGACGGTGATCTTGGGGAAGAACGTCATGCCGACCATCCAAAACGCGCTAAGGATCAGCGCGAGCATCACCACTTCGAACGCGATCTTCCACGCAAGATCGTTCGTCGTCTGCCGCGGCAGCACGAATTGCCTGACATGAATCGCTGTGGGTTCGGCAATGGTGATCCGGCCGCGCCAGTCGCCGTCGAGCGCCGGCAGCCGCGTCGCGCGGCGGCGGATGCGGTTGACATAGGTCTCATCGAGCTCGGAAGGTTGGCGGGTCGTCTCCTGGCCTTCGGTGCGATCAGTGAGCGGCCGATGGAGGAACTCTGCCAGCACTTCGGCGTGTCGGCGGGCAATGGTGTAGTCGAAATCTTCGCGGAGCTCGAGCGCGGGCCCGGTTTTGCCGGCGAGCTTGAGCGTGAACACTGTGTAGGTCTTTGTCCCACCCGACGAACTACGCGTGCTTCGCGCCCTGCGTTGGCGCGTCTCGCGTTGCAGCAGCACGCCGCCGAAATCATCCAGCGGGTATTCGCGCCGGGCCGCGTCCCACGGCCAGCGCCGCGGCAGGGAGACGACCCGGCGTCCGAGGTCGAACTCGATCGGGCCGGTGACGCGGAAGATGGAGATTACGACGCCCGCAATCAGGCCGCCGAATGCGACCGCGACCCACTGTGGCTCGCGCCGCTTATTCGCGCCCTTGCCCGACTCGATCGTTCCCAGCGCGATGCTGGCGGCGAACAAAACGCCCAGCAGGGCGAGGATATAGCGCAAAACGCCCCAGCCTCCGATGGTGTGGAATGGGCCGTGGCTGTTGGGTTCGCTAACTGGCGGGGTTCGCATGGGCACGAAATCGTAACGACCCGGCGCGGATGACGATCTGCCGCTGTTCGCGAGCGGGTCTCCGGCTTCGGGCCCAGTCCGCACGCCGGTACGAAGGCGAATAGCAATCTTCTAAACGATTTCAGAATAATCATTTAACCACAACTGCAAATCTTTTTAGAAATAATATTGCGAATGAGTCGGCGGGGGATTATTGTGCGACAATCGATTCGGCGAGCGATTCGCCACGACCGCGATGGGCAGGTCGGGCGTTGAAATCGCGTTATTTCGCTTGGGCCCATCGCGAAGGGACCGGGATATGGAGCGGGAGAGAAGGCGCGCGGACTGCGGTTCGCGCTGGCGTGCGGCAGTGGCGGCGGCGGTGATCGGCGCCGCCGCTCAGGCATTTGCAGGCGGCATCTTCACGCCGGTGATCACCAGCGACAGTGGCGTCGGCGCACCGTACGACGGGTTTTCGAACATCGCCGTCAATGCAAACGGGACGCTGGCGTTTGTGGCGAGCAACGACGGACTCGCTTCCGCAAGCGGCGCCCGGCTGGTCACGCTGACCAGCGGCGGAGCGCTGACCCAATTGGCCAGCAGTCCTTCATCGACCACCACGGACATCAATGCGATTCGCACCTTCGAGGACGTTGATATCAACGCCAATGGCGCCGTGTCGCTGCGAGCGCTCTACGGCGGCGCGACGACCGCGACCCGTCCGCGTGGAGTTCTCGCGTTCTCGCCCGGCGGCGCAACGACGGTCATCGTGCGTGACGCCGACGGCGCCAACGCGCCGAACGGCCCCTTCGACGCCACCATGGGCGGCGCATCGATCAACAGCAGCGGCAATGTGCTGCATCAGGTGCGCTATGACAACACGGCGCTGGGGCGCGAGCTGCGCGTCTATAACGCCGCCAGCGGCACATCGACGGTGATCGCCAATTCTGTCGGCACCACCACCGTCGAGGGCACGACCTTTGCGAGCTTCGGCACTTCCGCTCATATCCTGCGCGACAATGGCGACGTGATCGGCTACTTCAACTATGACCGCTCCGGCGGTCAGCCCAGCACCCTCGGGCAGGACGGCATCTACTACTACTCGGCGGCAAACGGGCAGATTCGCACTCTGCTCGACGACACCGACGACGTCGGGCATAACGGCCCTTATCAACAATACACATCGATCGGCAGTGTGAACGCTTCCGGCGTGTTCGCGACAGTGGCCAACAACGACCTGGGCGATCGCTACATCGTGAAGTACGACACCTCGAACGACACATTCTCAAACTATGCTGACAATTTCGGCGCGTTTGACACGTTTCAATCGCGCCCGATCGTCAGCGATGCGGGCTTTGTGGTGTTTCAGGCGACGCTCGACGACACCACGTCCGGAATTTTCGCAGGGCCCGATCCGAGCGCGGATTCCGTGATCAAAATCGGCGACTCGCTCTTCGGCGGGACGGTCACGAATCTGACGCTGGGCGACATGATTCTGTCGGACGGCACGCTCTATTTCTCGTATTTCATCGACCTGACCGGCGACGGCGTGGGAGACGTGAGCGGCATCGCCAGCACGATCGTGCCCGAGCCGGCGACGGTATCGCTCCTGGCGGTTGCAGGATTGCTGGTCGTACGGTCGCGTCGCGGACGCTAAGTCGCGATACTGCCGGACCAGCGGGGTCGTGGCGTATTCGCGCCGCGACCTCCAGCATCAGCGAACACGTGGTGACTTCGAATGGCGTCTCGAAATCCGCAACCGAATACGTCGACCGCGGCTGCGACCGCGGAGCCGCTTCGATTCGAAGCCGACACGCGCGCCGCGATGCATCGGCTTCGGGCTGCGTTGCAGGAGATCACGCGGGCGTTTCCTCGCGAGCGTACCGAACGCCCCGCGCGGCTGGCGGAGACGCTGGGCGTCGACAATGTGCTGGCCTGGAAGGTCTGCAAGATCATCGAAAGCGAAGACCCGTTTCTGGCCGCACAGTATCTGCCGGGCGCGGGCGGCGAAAAGATCCTGCTCGACTCGGCGCGGAAACGCGGCGTGCCGACGGAGTCGCTGCAAGCGGCGCGCGATGCTTTCGACGCCGTGCGCGATCTGGTGAAGGTCCACGCCGGCAGCCGCCGACTCTTTAACACGATGGTCTCGGGCTATGTCACCAGCAACCGCGAGCGCGCCGAGCTCGAGCATCGCCGCGGCGCCTATGAGTCGTTGGGCTATGTCTGGGGCGTGCAAGCCCGAACGCAGGTTCACACCTACATCCTGAGTCCGTCGGACGACGGGGAGCATTTCGACGCGGCGGCGATTCGCGGCTTTGTCGATCTGCGGCGGCTGCGCCCCAATGTGCCCTGGCGCATGGGGCGGCCGTTCAGCGTCGACGACGAGGGCCGCCTTACCAGCGAGTTTCGCACGCGGGCCCTCGACAGCGAGAGCGGCGGAGCCGGGCCGCTGACGGATCTTCCGCTGATGCGGCGCTTCTGCACCCAGCCGCTGCCGCGCTTCAGCCTCGAAAAACAGCCCAACGGCACAGTCGAGTATCTGCTCGATAGCGGGCCGGTGGGCAACGCGGGATTGTTGTCGTGCTTCACGGGCGAGTTGATCTACGCCGCCGAGCCGCGCTTCCACACCGAGAGACATCGCCACATGGCGGTGCGGGCGTTCGCGCGCACGCCGTGCGAGTCTTTTTTGTTCGATATTTTCGAGGATCGCGAACTGTTCGGCATGCGTCCGCTGCAACTGGAAATGTTCAGCGGGCTGTTTGCGACCGATCCGACGCTTTTGTGTCCCGAATGCGACCGTATGCCGCACTTTGAAAAGGTGGAGACCTACGAGCGTGCGGCGGATGGTGTGCTGGCGCCCGAGGCGCCGCGCTATGCGGAGATGATCGACTACGCCTTCGAGCAACTCGGCTGGGATCGGCAGCGTTTCGCGCTGCATCGCGTGCGGATCGCCTATCCGCCGATCCCGTCGGTGCTTTTCCTGTCGCATGTGCTGCCCGAGCGGCCGACCTGAGATTTCGGTTCGCCGCCGGCAAAATACATCGGAGATGGCAAATGTTTCAGCCTGCTCGCGCTGGCGCGCTCTGTCGCGCCCTGGGGATGTTGTTCGCCGGTTTCCTGAGCATGCCCGCGCTCGGGCAGTCGCGGCTGTATGTCAACCTCGCCGCGCCGCCGGGCGGGAATGGGCAGACCTGGGCCGCGGCCTATCAAGGCGTGCGACCGGCGCTGCAATATGCGAACACGCATCCGAACGTCACCGAGATCTGGGTGGCGCAGGGCGTCTACCTCACCGGCGCGACGCAGTTTCAACTCGTCAACGGCGTGGCGCTCTACGGCGGTTTCGCGGGCGGCGAGACGCAATTGTCGCAGCGCGACTGGCGCACGCGCGTGACTACGCTCGACGGCGGGAACGCGACACGCGTGCTGTCGGGCCCGTCCGGCCCCTCTTCTGACACCATCCTCGACGGCTTCCGCGTGACGCGCGGTCGGGCGGGGCAAGGCGCCGGGCTGCTCGCCTTCAACGGCGCCATGGTCGTGCGAAACTGCACCTTCGAGGCCAATACCGCCACGTCCAGCGGGGGCGGTGTCTACGGCTACGACGCCAACACCTTCTACATCAACTGTCGTTTCATCGGTAACAGCGGCGGCAGCGGCGGTGCGGCGGCAGCGTTCAACTACGAAGGCAGCCCGACGTTTGTGAATTGCGAGTTTTATGGCAACAGCACGCCGGGAAGCGGGGCCGCGCTCGATTCCTACACCGGCTCGCCAACGCTGATCAACTGCGTGCTCGCGGAAAACACGGCATCGGCGGGAGCCGCGATTTATTCGTACGAGGGCTTCCCCACACTGATCAACTGCACAATCACGGGGAACGCGAGCACGATCGGCGGCGCTGCGCTGATCGAAACGCCGAAGGGCGCGGGCACGATGGCCAACTGCATCGTCTACGGCAACCCGGAGGTTTCGCTGTCGGCTAATTGGACGGTCAGGTATAGCTGCGTGGAAGGCGGTTTCCCCGGCCCGGGCAACATCGCCGCCGCGCCCATCTTTCGAAATGCGGCCCAGCGCGATTATCGCCTGGCGTATCGCAGCGGATCCCCCGGAATCGACGCAGGCGAGAACGTTTCACTGCCGGACGACACGGCCGACGCCGACGGTGACGGCGACATCATCGAGCAACTGCCGATCGACGCTCGCGGCGCGGATCGGCGGCAGGATGACCCGAACACCGCCGACAGCGGCAATGGCGGCGCGCCGCTGGTCGATATGGGGGCCTATGAGTACTTCGACGATTGCAACGACAACGGCGTCGCCGACTCGGTCGACATCGCGAGCGGCACCAGTTTGGACATCAACGGCAGCGGAATTCCCGACGATTGTGAAGATTGCAACGGCAACGGAATTCTCGATGATTGCGACGTGACCTGCGGCGGCTTCTGCGCCGGAGTCGTCGGCTGCGGGCAGAGTCTGGATTGCAACAACAATCAGATTCCCGACGAATGCGAACTCGCGACGCGCGACTGCAACAACAACGGCCGGCCCGACGATTGCGACATCGCCGCAGCTTCGAGTCTCGATTGTCAAAGCGACGGCATTCCCGACGAATGCCAGCTCGGGCCCGGCGACTGCAACAACAACGGAATTCCGGATGCGTGCGATGTGGCCGGCGGCGCGAGCGCCGATTGTCAGAATGACGGCATCCCGGACGAGTGTCAGCTCGGTCCGACGCCGCCGATCGAGTATCGCGTCGACGACGGCAGTTCGAAAGACCAGCTCGGGCTCAGCAACGGCGGATCCATCGGATGGATCAATCGCTTCCAGGTGCAAACACGCGGGGCGACGATCGGCGAGGTGCGCTTCGCCTGGGGATTGGTCGCGGACGGAACACAGGCGACCATCTACATCTGGAGCGATCCGAATCAGGACGGCAATCCGGTAGACGCGCAGGTGCTGAGCTCTGCGACCGTGACGGCGAACAACGCGCAGGTCGATGAGTTCATTCTCGTTGATGTGCCGGACGTGGTGGTCGGGCCGGTCGGCGCCCACTTTTTCGTGGGCGCGATCGCGCAGCACGCCGCGGGCGATCTCCCCGCGCCGATCGACCTCAGCGGTGACGGCGGGCGAAGCTGGCTGGTGGCCGACGGCGCGCAGCCGATCGACCCCAACAACCTCGCGCTCGCCAATACGCCGCCGGCGCCCACGGCGGGCTTCGGCTTCCCGGGCAACTGGCTGATCCGCGGCGTATCGACGAGCGTTCCGAACGACTGCAACGCGAACGGAATCCCCGATTCGTGCGACATCGCCGGCGGGTTCAGCGACGATTGTCAGCCGAACGGCATTCCCGATGAGTGCGACCTCGCGCAGGGACCGACGACCGATCTGGACGGCAACTCGATCCCGGATGAGTGCGAAGATTGCAATCGCAACCGCATTCCCGACGGCTGGGACATCGACGCCGCCGATCCGGACAACAACGGGCAGGTGAGCGATGACTGTCAGCCCGACGGCGTGCCCGACGAGTGCCAACTGGGCTCGATTCCGCAACCCGCGCGATATGTGTACGACGACGGCGTGTCGGAGTTTTCGGTGGGCGAAGCGGCGGACTCGTACGTGGCGTGGCTCAACCGATTTACGGTGCAGCCCGGCGCCGAGGTGATCACGACGATCCAGGTGGCCTTTGGTCCGGGCACCGCCGGCACGCCGGTCACCATCAACGTATGGAGCGATCCAAACGGCGACGGCAATCCGGCCGATGCGCAGCGGATCACGTCGGTGGCGGGCACGATCCCCTCCAGCGGTCCGCTGTTCACAAGTTTCGCGATATCGCCGCTCAACCTCGGCCCCGCGGGCACATCGTTTTTTGTGGGCGTGATGGGGCAGTTCCCGGGCAACGTCTTTTTCGCCCGGTTCGATGGCACCGATCCCACGCCGGGGCAAAGTTGGCTGGCCGGCAGCACTTCGCCCATCGATCCAAACAACCTATCAGCGGGCACATACGAATTCGACACCATCGACGTATTGATCAATCAGGTGGGCAATTGGCTGATCCGAGCCGAGGGCCCGGCTCTGCCGCCCGCCAACGACCAAAACAGCAACGGAATCCCCGACGAGTGCGAGCTGCGCGGCGATATGAACTGCGACGGCTTCATAACAGTCGGCGACATCTCGGGATTCGTGCAGGCGCTGACTGACCCCGCGGGCTACGCCGCGTCGTTCCCGAATTGCGACATCAACCGTGCCGATGTCAACGGCGACGGATTTGTGACGGTGGGCGACATCGGGCCGTTTGTGGCGCTGCTGACCGGGCCCTGAGCGGCGCTTGACGCAGCCCCGCGCGGTCGGGTGCGATACGCATATGTCCACCACTCCTGCGGGCAGTGCGTCGAATCGCATCATGGCGCGAATGCGCGAGCGCTTGTTCGCCGCCATCCTCAACGGGCCGAGCATGAATTGCCGCCCGCACAACAGCCGTCAGCGAATCGACTGGCGGCAGTTGGAGCGGCTGAAGGATGTCGATCCGAGCGAGGCGTTTCGGGCGCTATTGACGGAGCCGGCGGCGGCGAAGTTCGTCGGGCGCGTTCCGCAGCCGCCGGAGATGCCCAAGTCTTACTCGCGGTTTGGCAAGAAAGCGCCGCCGGGGGAGTCCGCGGCGCCGCACCCGGCGCCGGCTTCAGACAGCGTCGCGGCGCTGCCGGTCTCGAATCCGCCGACTGACGCCGCCCCGGCCGCGGCGAGCGGGAGCCAGCCGACAAGTGATGGGGTGGACGAGAAGACTTCGCGCGCCGTCAGCGATTGGCTCGAACAGCGCCGCATCTTCATGAAACTGAGCGTCCTTGCCGACGAAGCGCGAACCTACGAAAACGACACCGGCGTTCATGCGCTGCACGTGGGCTTTCCGTTGCTCAGCCTGCCGCCGGCGGGGGGCGGAGGCGGTTTCGCGGGTTCGCGGCGCGTGCTGGCGCCGATCGCATTTATCCCGATTTCGCTGGCGGTTTCTTCCGGGTCGCGGCTGGCGGCGGAGTTCGAGTGTTGGGCGGCGGACTACGACCGCGTGATGCCCAACGCCGCGCTCCTGGCCTGGATCGGGCTGCAAACGGGCGTCAAGCCGCCGGAATTCGACGAAGACCCGGAAGGCGATGAGGCGTGGAAGGAAATCGCGGCGCTGGTGGGCTATGTGTGCAAGGCGCTGTCGCTGATGCCGCCGCCGGAATTTGCGACCGACGCCATGCCCGACAAGCTGGCGCTGGTTGCGTGCCCGCGCACGGAGGAGCTGGCCGGCGACGCGGCGCTAATCCTCTCGGCAGTGGCCGGGCTCTATCCGCTGGCGAATCAGGGGTTGATCCGCGACACCCAGGCGATGGAGAGGGGTGAGGGGCTGAGCGGGCCGGTGGGGCCATTTTTGAAAGTCGCCGAGAGCATGGATGATCCAACGGCGCGCTCCACGGATCGGCGCGATCCGCAGGTGGCGGCGCGGCCGCGGTTTTTCGATGATGAGAGATTGGTGACGCGCGCCGACCCCTGTCAGGCGCGGGCGGTGCGAGCAGCGCGCGAGGCGCGCGGCCTCGTCTTGCACGGTCCGCCCGGCACGGGAAAAAGCCAAACCATCACCAACATCATCGGCGACTACCTCGCGAAGGGCGAGCGCGTGCTGTTCGTATGCGACAAGCGAACGGCGCTCGACGTGGTCGCCAATCGACTGCGACACCTGGGATTGGGAGATTTCTGCGCGGTGGTCCACGACCCGCAACGCGATCAGAAAGAGCTCTACCGCCAGTTGCGCGAGCATCTGGAGGCGCTGCCGAACATCGAGCCGCCCACGAAGTGTGACGCGAAGCTCAGGAAAATCGACGATGAGCTCAGCAAGTTGCACGGCGATCTGCGCGAGGCCTATCGCGACCTGCACGAGCCGGGGCAGGGGGGCGGCCCCGCGTTTCACGACGTGGTGGGCCGCTGGTTGGCGGATCGGGCGGCGGCGGGGGATGTCGCCGATGCGCTGAAATCAGTCGAGTTTCGAAGCACGGATCTCGAGGCCCACGCGCTCGATCTCGATGATGTCTTCAAGCGCGCCGATCGCATCACCTACGCGACGCATCCGTGGCCCCAGGCGGTCGGCGTGCAGCTCACCGAGTTGCTGCGCCAGCCGAGCGACGCGCGGCGACAGCTTCTGGCGGCGATCGTCGAAAGCGCGGCGACAGCCGACGCGGCGAAACCAGCCGATTTCGTCGCGTTCGACGCGGATCGACCTCTGGCGGCGCAGGGAGCGGCGCGGGCGGAGTTGGCCGATCGCATCGCAGCGGCGCGCGAGAAGGTAAGCGACGGATTCCGCACGACTTGGCTGACGCGCGATGGCGAGGCGATCCGTTCGGTCAGCGCCAAACTCGCCGACGCGGAGCGCCAGATCGCACTGCTGCAAAGCGGGGCGGCCGACACCGAGTTGGAACTGGCCTCGAGCGGTTCACATCTCTCGCTGGCCCAGCTCGGGGCCGCGACGCTGGCGCTGCGCGAGTTCATCGAGCGCTCGAAAAAGTGGCACTCATTCCTCACCGGCACGGGCAAGGCCGCTGCCGCTGAGGTGCTGAAGCCGCTCGGACTGTCGCCCACGCCGGAGAACGCCGAGCGGGCGATCCGGCATTTTGAGCGCGGTCGGGCGCGGCTGGTGTTGCAGCACGTGGTCGATGAGTTGCTGGGCCAGGGGCCGAGCGCCGTTCCGTTGCCCGATCGGCAGCTGATCGAGACGATCGCTCAACATCGCGTGCTCTTTGAGCCGCTGACGCGCGTGGAGCCCGCGGAGTTGCGCGGCGTCGGAGCGGCGACGCGCGAGGCGCTCCAGCCGGGAACCGCCGCACCGCGCGTCGACGCGATTCTCGGCGGACTGCGGGCTTCGGCGTCCTTCGCACGCGCCGCCGAGGCGGTCGAGCAGGCGATCGACGCGAGCAACCTCTTCAGTGACGGCTGGCGACGCGACACCCGCCTGCGGCTGCGCGGAGGCGCGAGCATCGCTTCGGACCTGCGAGCGCTGCAAGCCACCGTGGATGATCTGGAAGACGTGTGTCGCGTGCAGGAGCGCTTCGCCCGTTGGCCCGCGGCGTTGGCGAGCGCGGTGAAGACGGTGCTCGCGCGGCCGGGATCGGCCGATCAGAAGCAGGCCGCGCTGCGGTCGGCAGCGGCAAAAAGCGAGATCGAGCAGCGGATCAAGGCCAACCCGCGGCTGGCGACCTTCGACGGCGGATTGATCGAGACGGCGCTCGAGCGATACCAGAAGCTGAACGATCAGAAACGCGACGTCGTCATCGACCTGATCCGCGAGCGCTGGCTCACCAAGCAGAAGGAGCGGCTTCTGGCCGGCACCGGCTCGCGCATGAACACGGTCGGTGCAGACTTGAAGAGGCGACTGACGCTGCGCGGAAAGAACGCGCTGCGGTTGCGACAGGTGCTGGCGCAGGGCGAGCGACACGAAGGCGGCGACCCGTTGTTTGACCTGACGCCGGTCTGGATGGCCAGCCCCGAGACCGTGGCGCAGCTCTTCCCGCTGCGCGAAGTGTTCGACGTCGTGGTGTTCGATGAGGCGTCGCAGTGTCGGCTGGAGGAGGCGCTGCCGGTCCTCTCGCGGGCCAAGCGCGTGGTGATCGCGGGCGATCCCAAGCAGCTTCCGCCGACGCGGTTTTTTGAGAGCGCGCTGGCCGAGAGCGATGAGCAGGAGATCGAGAGCGAGCAGGATCTGTTCGAAGTGCATCAGTCCGGTGTCGAGGATCTGCTCGATGCGTCGCTCGGGCTGGACATTCCGCAAACGTATCTGGATGTTCACTATCGCTCGACCAACGCCGACTTGATCGAGTTTTCGAATCAGCATTTCTATGGGCGGCGCTTGCAGGCTTTGCCGGGCCATCCGGATCGCGTTCGCCAGAGCGCGCCGGTGCGGCTGCACCGGGCCGATGGTCTGTACGAAAAGCGCGTGAATCAGAAGGAAGCGCAGGATGTCGCCGAGTTGGTGCGCAAAACTCTCGACCGGCCGAAGCCGCCATCGATAGGCGTGGCCTGCTTCAACATCGCGCAGCGCGACGCGATCGTCGAGGCGCTCGAGTTGCTCGCCGGCGATGATGAAAAATTCGCGAAGCGCCTCGCCGAAGCGCGCACGCGAAGCGGGGCCGGTTCGTTCGAAGGGCTGTTCGTAAAAAACCTGGAGAACGTGCAGGGCGACGAGCGCGACGTGATCATCATCAGCACGACATACGGCCCCGACGCGAAGGGACGCTTCTAT
>JALHOX010000055.1 GCA_022842805.1 Phycisphaerae bacterium
ACTCTCACCAATCGACGCGCAATCGCGCGCCGAGCGATCTTCCATTTCATCCGACGACATCCCCCCAAATACGTGACATGAACGCGCGGTCCAGGGGTTGAAGCCTCTGGCTACGATCGCGCGCCCTGCCGGGCGAAGAGACAGAATCGCGGGCCTTCCACGGGCTGAGGCCTGGGGCAAAGTTCGTGCGTACGACCCGGCGCGGAGGAAGGTGGGTACGGCACACCCTGCGCGACACGCCCTTCATCGCTGCAAATCAACCGCAATAGCCTGACGTCCGATGATCCCGTCGCGGAGTGTGGTCGTTTCGGTAGCGCGACCGGCGGATTCTGCGCGACCGCTCCCTCTGAAGAGGTCGTTATCCATGCGTCGATCATCTGCGTTCGGCTCGATCCGGCTCTGCCACGTCGGCCTTCTATTCGCGGCCTTTTCCTCGTCGGCGATTGGGGCGACCCTCACCGTGACGACGAACGCCAACAGCGGCGGTGGCTCGCTGCGAGCCGCGATCACGACCGCTCAGGCGGATGGCGCGGCAGACACGATCGTCTTCGACGCCTCGCTGATGGGGCAAACGATCACGATCGCCAGCGCGTTTGATCAGATCACGACGCCGATCACGATCACGGGTTTCGCGTCGAACACGGTGACGATCAACGGCAACAATTCGCATCGCCCGTTCATCATCAACGGCAGCGGCAGCTTGACGCTTCGCGATTTGAGATTTCAAAACTGCTACGCGATCGGCGGGAACGGCGGCGAAGCACGCAGCGACGCCGGCGGTGGCGGAGGCGCACCGGGACTGGGTGGCGCGATCTGGCTCAACGCGGGCACGCTTGACGTGCGCGGATGCACGTTCACTTCGTGCCGCGCGCAAGGCGGAAACGGTGGCGGATACTCGATCGGAATTACCAATGGCGGCGGTGGAGGCGCGGGAATCGGCGGCAGCGGCGCGGACTCACCCGGGGATGGCGTGGGCGGCGCCGGCTCGTCCGGGGGATTCCTCGGCGGCTCGGGCGGCAGCGCGGCCAGCGCAGCCACCGGCGAGGGCGGCGGCGGCGGCGGCGGGAACACCGGTCAAGCGGGTGGGGCCGGAAGCGCGTTTGGCGGCGGTGGGGGCGGCGGTGGAAGCGGCGTCTTTGACGGCGGGCCGGGCGGCTACGGGGCCGGCGGTGGTGGTGGCGCCATTAACGCGAACTTCGTCACCGGCCTCGGCGGCACATTCGGCGGCAACGGCACGGGCCTCGGCGGCAATGGCGGGCGCGGGGCGGGGCTGGGCGGCGCGATCTTCATCCGAGCCGGAACGGCAACCATTACGCACAGCGTGTTTACGTCGAACGTTGCAAGCTTCGGTTTCAGTGGTGGTGTGACGGGTGCGGCCGGCAAGGGCGGCGCGATTTTTGTCCATCCCAATGCGACGGTTTACGCCGGCGGCCTGACTCACACCAGCAATACGGCCGCGCAGCAAGGCAATAGCGCGACCGACAACCACAACACCTATGGGACGATCATCCCGATTCCGACCGTCAGCTCGATCAATCGCGCGGCGGCCAGCCCGACCAGCGCAAGCAGCGTGACGTTCACCGTCACTTTTACGGAGAGCGTGACCGGCGTCGATACGGGCGACTTTGCGGTGACGACGACCGGAACCGCGACCGGCGCGGTGGCGTCGATCTCGGGAAGCGGCGCGACCTACACGGTGACCGTCAATGGCGTAGGCGGCAACGGCACGGTGCGATTGGGCCTGAGCGACGACAATTCCATTACGAACAGCGTGGCGCGTGCGCTCGGCGGCGTGGAGACGGGCGACGGCGATTTCTCGACCGGCGAAACGTACACGATCGAAACGGTCGCCCCGACGGTGCAGTCGGTGAGCGTGAATTCGGCGCTGACGGTCGACGTGACGTTTGACGAAGCGATGGAAAGCACCGGCGCCACGACCAGCGCCAACTATGCGCTTTCGGGCAGCGGTCAAGGCTCGCTCAGCGCGCAGCCGGACAGCGTCGCCCTGCAATCGGGCAATACCTATCGACTGACGTGGAACAGCGGCGAAATGTTCAACGGCGGCGACATCACCATCACTGTGTCCGGAGCGACGGACATCCCCGGTAACAGCGTCGGCACGCCGAACGCCGGCACCGCTGTGGCGGGCGGCATCGGGACGCTGCCGACCGTGCTGTCGGCGACGGTGGTCAACTCGAGCACGATCGATGTGGTTTTGAGCGAGGCGCTCTTCGGATCGTCGGCGCTCACTCAGACGAACTATGCGATCAGCGGTCCCGGCGTCGGTTCGCTGGGCACGCATCCGAGCACGGTGGCCCTTGAGACAGGCACGACCTATCGGCTGACGTGGGCGACCGGCGAGATGAAGAACGGCGAAAACATCACCGTCACCGTCGAGAACGTGTCCGACGCTGCGGGCCACATCATCTCGGGCAACAACACCGCGATGGCGACCGGCGTCGGCCTCGCGCCGACGGTTGCATCTGTCGCGGTCGTGGATGGACGTTCGATCGATGTGGCGTTCGACGACGCGATGAACTCCGCTGATCTTGCGAACGCGGCACTCTTCGCGCTGAGCGGCACGGGGCAGGGAACGCTGCTCGCGCAACCGGACAGCGCCGCGGCCCAATCTTCGCAGGTGGCGCGGCTGACCTGGAACAGCGGTGAGATGTTCAACGGCGGCGATCTGACGATCACCGTGGGCGACGGCATGCGTGACGCGGCGGGCAACCTGATCATGCCGCCGCGGAGCGGGTCCGTCGTCGGGGCGGCGATCGGATCGGCTGCGACGGTGAGCGTGACGCCACGGAGCACTTCGGTCGCCCCGGGTGCGGACGTTGTTTTTGACGTGGTATTCAGCGAGAGCGTGTCTGGCTTTGCTGCGGAGGACCTGACGATTGCGAACGATGGCACCGCCGTTTCGAGCGTGAGCATCACGGCGACCGACGCGAGCAACTATGTGGTCACGCTGGTCGCGGTCACCGGAACGGGCACGGTCAGCCTGCAGGTCAACGCGGCGGCGGCTGTCGATGCAGCAGGAAACTCCAGCACCGCGTCGGCGGTCAGTGCATTGGTGACGGTCGTCGAACCGCCCAGCGAACCAACGCCCGAAGAGGTGCCCGAAGTAGTCCCGGAAGCGCCGCCCGCCGCGAGCGGGGCGCCGATTCTGACCGTGACACTCCACAGCGATGCATTGGAGGTGGAGATCGGTGCGCAGGTGCGGTTGGTGCTGGGCATCTCGAATAGCGGCGACGGGGCGGCCACCCAACTGGTGGTGACGATTCCGTTGCCGGGCGGCGTTGAGCTGATCTCGGTGGGTGAATCGGCCCGAGCGACGGCGCGTGGCGAAGTCCTGGACGGCGCGATTCGGGTGACGATCGACACGCTGGCGCCCGGCGAGAGCATTGACGTCGAGCTGCTGCTGCGTGCGATGGCTGATGGCGAAATCAAGCTGTCGGCCTCGGCGCTCGCCCGCGAACTGACGCAGGCGGTGACCGCTGCGAGCGACGCCGAGTTTGTGATCTCGGCGGAATCGGCCGACGAGGACGAGCTTCCGGGCTGCGGCGGCGCATGCGGCAGCAGCGGGCCCATCGCGTGCCTGTTCGGTTTGTCACTCATGGGCTGGCAGCGTCGGCGTCGGGGGGCGGCGCTGGAGAGCGAGCGTCCGATGCCGCCGGCGGGCAGACGTTAGGGCTTGAGGATGGTGAGTACGCCGCCGCAGTTCCGCGCGCCGCCGATCTTTCATTTCAGTTGACGACAGCCTCTGGACCACGCGCCGGTTGGGCGCGGTCCGGGGGTTACTCCCCCGGGGCTACGATCGCGCGCCATTCCGGGCGATGAATGATGCTCAGGACTTGCGCTTGCTCGGCGACTTTGCTGCTTTTTTGACGGCCGTTTTCTTCATCGGGGACGGGGCGCTTTTCGCTGTCGCTGCTTTTGCACTCGCAGATTTCGCGGCCGGTGTTTTCGCAGGCGACGCTTTCGCGGGGGCGCGGCCGCCGCCGGGTTTTTTGCCCATGGCTTCGAGGTTTTTCACGTAGTTGTCGACATAGGCCCGCGCCGTGGCGCCGCGGATCGTTTTGGCGATCACTTCCAGCGCCAGGTCTTCGACGCGTTTGAAGCGGATGCAGCACTTGCCCATGTCGAGCTTTTTGCCGGTCTTGGCCCACTCGGCGGCGAAGCTGTGCCACTGCGGGCCGTCGCCATAGACCACCATCATGTAGATCGACATGTGGTTTTTCTGCGACGCGAGGCCGGCGAAGGGCAGCGGCTGTTTCGGGTCGCAGTGATAACCGGGCGGAAAGAAGCTGTGCGGCACGTAGTAGCCGATCATGCCGTACTGCATTCCCTCGGCGAAATCCTTGTCGAGGTTTTGGCGGATGAGATCGCGGACGGCCTCGATGGCGGCGCGGCGATCGGGTGGGAGCGTGGCCAGATACTCTTTGACGGTGGCGGCTTTCGATTGCATGGCGGCGCACTTTACCGCGCCCGTCGATCC
Organism: Phycisphaerae bacterium; assembly: GCA_022842805.1. GTDB lineage: Bacteria > Planctomycetota > Phycisphaerae > UBA1845 > Fen-1342 > JALHOX01. The sequence goes on from JALHOX010000055.1 coordinate 4,499, forward strand.
GGGCTGCGGGGGCGGCTCTGACCGTGGAGCGCGTGGCGCGGTACAAAGCGGGCATGTCCGAATTTCGCCATAGCTACGCCGAGCTTGAGCCATGGGTCGAGTGGCAGGCCGACCGCGCCGCGGGTCCGGGCGGGCAGAATGTGAACAAGGTGAACACGCGCGTGACGCTGTTTTTCGCGCTGGACGCGTGTCCGTTGCTGACGCCCTATCAGCGCAGCCGCATCCGGGCACGGCTGGCCTCGCGGATCAGTCGCGAGGGGCTGCTGCGGGTCGTGGTGCAGAGCGAGCGCAGCCAACTGGCCAATCGCGAGCAGGCGGGCGAGAAGCTGGTGGAGCTGCTGCGGACTGCGCTGCACCGGGAGAAGCCGCGTGTCGCGACGAAGCCGACGGCGGGCTCGCGGCGGCGGCGGATCAACGAGAAAAAGCAGATCGGCGAGAAGAAGCGGCAGCGGCGGGCGGCGGACGAATGACTCGCCAGATACGGGGATGGTCTGGCATCGGCGGGCGATCGCGGGCTGATTGACGGGGCTACGGGGAGGGCTATACTTGCATCATGGTGCAATTACGCAAGCGTCGTCCGGACGCGCCGAAAGACGCTGCGCTGGTGGCCGCCGCGATCGACGGGGTGTTGCGAGCCGATCTGTTTCGAGCCTTGTCCGACGCGACGCGGTTGAAGCTGCTGGCGTGTCTGGCGAAGTGCGGACGGCCGTGCAGTGTGAGCGAGATTGCGGCTTGCTGCTCGGTCGATTTGTCGGTCGTTTCTCGGCATTTGGCGATCCTCGCGGATGAGGGCGTCTTGCACGCCGAGCGAGACGGCCGGGTTGTGCGGTACGCCGTATGCAGCGGTGATCTGAGCGCGTTTTTTCGGTCGCTTGCGGATGCGATCGAAGAATGCGCCGCGGGAAGCCCCGCCTGTTGCGACACGCAATCGTGCTGTCCGCCATCGAAGTTGTCGGCGGATCTGAGCAAAGCGAACAGTCGGCGACCAGGCCGGTCCCGCCCCGGGCTTCCGCGTCGCATTACGAAAGGAAATCGTTGATGAATCGTTCCACGCTGCCCACGTTCTCGGCCGATGCCGCAATCGAGGCCGATCGCGTGCGCTCCGCCGTGCGGGAGGGCTATGCGGCGGTCGCCAACACCGGTGTCTATCAACCGCTGGGCGCCAGCGATGGCGGCACACAGGCCGAGGGCGGCTGTTGCAGCGGTAGCGGGTGTTGTGGGCCGAGCGCCGGACTGGCGGCGGATGAGTTGGCGGCTCGGATCGGCTATTCCGCCGAGGAGCTTGCCGCCCTGCCCGGTGGGTCGAACCTGGGTCTGTCGTGCGGCAATCCGACGGCGCTGGCGGCGCTGAAGCCGGGCGAAGTGGTGCTCGATCTGGGGAGCGGCGGCGGCTTTGACTGCTTCATTGCCGCGAAGAAGGTGGGGCCGACGGGGCGTGTGATCGGCGTCGACATGACGCCCGAGATGCTGAGCAAAGCGCGGCGCAACCTCGCGAGTTTTCAGAGTGGATCGAACAGCGCGGCCGCGCCGGTGGAGTTTCGGCTGGGCGAGATCGAGCATTTGCCGCTGGCGGATGGCAGCGTCGACGTGGTGATTTCGAATTGCGTGATCAATCTTTCGCCGGATAAGCCGCAGGTTTGGCGTGAGATCGCGCGTGTGCTGAAGCCGGGCGGGCGCGTTGCGATCTCGGACATTGTGCTGCTGCGTCCGCTGCCGGAGGCGGTGCGGACGATGGTGGAGGCGCTGGTGGGATGCGTGGCGGGGGCGGCGCTGGCGGACGACTTGCGGGCGATGATGGAGGGTGCGGGGCTCGCGGATATTCAGCTCACGCCGAAGGGCGATTACATCGGCGTGATGAACGACTCGCAGGACCCGCTGTACCAGGCGATTTCGAAACATCTGCCGGCGGGGACGACGGCGGCGGATTTTGTGGGCAGCATGGAGATTGCGGCGCGGCGGCCGGCGCGGGCGGCGCGGTGCTGCTGATGCCTTGGCGGCGTGCTGATTTTGGCGACGCCGCCAGCGGGCGGATTTCACGGACTGTTTGCGTTTGTTGGCGCGGCGGCGGTGGTTGGGTTCGGCGGGCGAAGAGGTGGGTGGAACCCGCCCTACCGCCAGCGTCTGAAAGATGAGCTTGGGAGAGTGATGATGAAGTGGATGATTGGCGGCTGCGTTGCGCTTGCGCTTTTCGTCGGCTTTGGGGCTGCGCGAAGCGAGGGCGAGAAGAAGGAGCCGGGAGTGAGGCTTTATCCGGAGTTGGCGGCGACGGTGAAGGCGCGGATCGGCGAGTTTGAGCAGATTTCCGCGGAGCGTAAGGCGCAGTTGAAAGAGATTGCGACGTTTATTCGCGACGCGCGGGAGAAGCAGCAGCCGATTCGCATGACCTTTATCTGTACGCACAACTCACGCCGGAGCCATCTGGCTCATCTGTGGGCGACGGTTGCGGCGGCGCACTATGGAATCGAGAAATTTGAGGGCTTTTCGGGCGGGACGGAGGCGACGGCGTTTAATCCGCGGGCGGTGGCCGCGATTCGGCGGGCGGGGTTTGTCGTGAAGAGCGATGAGAGTGCGAAGAACCCGCGCTATGAAGTTCGGATCGGGCCGGATGCGCCGGCGATCGCGTGCTTCTCGAAGGTGTATTCGGAGGGCGGGAACCCGGGCAAGGATTTTTGCGCGGTGATGGTTTGCGGGCAGGCGGATGCGAGTTGTCCGATCGTGAGCGGGGCGACGGCGCGGATTGCGCTGCCCTATGACGACCCGAAGGTGAGTGATGGGACGGCGGCGGAGAGCGCGACGTATGACGAGCGGTGTGCGCAGATTGCGCGCGAGATGTTGTATGCGATGTCGATTGTGAAGTGAGGCGGGGGATGGTGGGTTTCGCCGCGGTGGGGATTGGCGGGGAATCGAGGGTTGTTGGCGCGGCTCTACCCACCCTACCGATTCTTGTCGCTCGGCAGTGAGAGCCCGGCTGGGCGCGGCGGATTGCCGGGTGGACCGCTGATTTCGATTTTCCAACCGCGAAAGTTCGCGCGCTCAGCCTTGATCGTGTAGTCGGGCGAAAAAACGCCGGGCGGGTTCGAGGAAACGTCAACAACACAGAATTCAACGGGCTGCTGTCCGACTGCGTCAGGTGGTTCTCGAACGACGCCGCGCTTCGTCCGTAGGTCTGCAATGAATTCCAAGGGGACTACCTCTACATTTATCGCGATGAGCTGAAGGAGTAACAGTCGATGCAATTGTACGTTGCGATGAACTTTGCCCCAGATTAGATCGCCTTCGCGACCGTAATCGAGCGCCCGATTCGTCGTAACATCCGGGCCGCCACTTGGAGCGGGTTGATCGACCGAATACGCCGTCACCCGTGCCCTCGCGCAGCCAGCCGAGCCAAGCAGCGCAGGGCCGATGGTCAGGACGGCGACTGTCGCGAGAATGCGTACGGAGGTTTTCAGCGGACTTCGATTCATCGGGGTTGCTCCGTCGTCCCAAGATGGTGGGTTTCGCCGCGGTTGCGATTGCCCGATGTTAATGGTTTTTGGCGCGGCTCTACCCACCCTACCCACTACCCGCTATCTGGCTGGCGGGCGGCAATGCCGGCTCCTTGCGCGGCGGCGTGGACGATAGTGTAGTTTTTGGAACAATTCCAGGAACAGGCGACACCGATTCGTGTCCCGTGACTCATTGATGGCATGAGCGATGAACAGCCCATCGCGGTCCACACCGCCGGCGTGTTGCAGGGCGAACCACGGGTTTCGCACCCGCAGGCGTCGGAAGCCGGTCCTATTCAATCGTTTGGTGCGATCTATCTGGAGCACTACGCCGCGATCGCCGGGCTGATCTATCGACGGACGGGCAGCAAACATGTGACCGAGGATCTGACGTCGGATGTGTTTCTCGCGGCGTATCAGGGCTTCGCGCGTTTTCGGGGCGAAGTGCCGGTCGGGGTGTGGCTGCGGCGAATCGCTCAGCATCGCGTAAATCGCTGGGTGCGGCGCGAGGCGGGAATGCGTGGAATTCTCAGCGGCTTGCCGGTGGTTGGGTGGCTTTTGCCCGACGACACGCGGCACCTGGAACGCCCGCCGGTTTTGCGGGCGCTGTTGAGCCTGTCCACCGACCACCAGAGTGTCCTCTCCGCGCATTATCTGGAAGGAATGAGCCTCAACGAAACCGCGCTGCTGCTGTCGATCACGCCCGCCGCCGTGAAGTCTCGGCTCGCGCGGGCGCGGGCGGCGTTGCGTCTGGCGCTGCAAAAGGAGGATCAACGATGAACCGCGAGCCAAAGTGCAACCGCGTTGATACGGGGAGCGACTCAGGGGCGACGAACCGCTCCGACGCTGTCGATCTTGCCCTCGATGCGCTCGCCGCTCCGCGTTGGAGCGGCTCTCCCGACTGGCGTTCATTACAGGAGCAACTCATGTCTCATCGAAGTTCGTTCTGGAGTCGTACTGCCGTGCTTTCGCTGGTGGCGGGCGGCGTACTGGCCGCGGGTGCGACGGCCGCTCTTTGGGATTGGTTCCCGATCTCGGGCACGATGACCCTTAACTCCGGCAGAACCGCCGTAGTTTCGGGCGAGATGTCAGAGTTGGGTGGCGGCGCGTCGTTTGAGGCCAATGTTGATACTGGCGGCGCCGACATTTCAAGCGGCGGGAGCATGGAGATCACGATGCCGGACGGGGGCAAGGCCACGCTGGTTGTGGAGCCCAGCAACGGCGGCGCCGCTCCGAACGCGCCTACGCCGCCAAAGAAAGATTGAGCAACTCCGTTGAGTGGGGCACGCAGCGCAACACCTCGACACGTCGAGGCAAGCGAGAGTACATGGTTCCGCGTGTGCTGAAGCCGCGCGGCTCGTCGAACGGCGAAGAGCATGCCGCGGGCTTCCGGGGCATGCCCGCCGTTTGACGCGCGTTTATCACGCCTTCTGGCCCGTCAACCGCGCGACTTCGACGCAGTCTTTGTCGCCGCGACCGCTGAGGTTGACGACGATGGTTTGGTCTTTGCCCATCGTCTTAGCCAGCTCCGCGGCGTGGGAGACGGCGTGGGCGGTTTCGAGTGCGGGGATGATGCCTTCCATGCGCGAGAGCAGGCCGAAGGCTTCGAGGGCGCGGGCGTCGTCGATGGAGACGTATTGGACGCGGCCGATGCTGTGCCAGTAGGCGTGCTCGGGGCCGACGCCGGGGTAGTCGAGGCCGGCGGAGACGGAGTGGACCGGAAGGGTCTGGCCGTCGTCGTCTTGGAGGACCATCGTTCGCATGCCGTGGATGATGCCCATGCGGCCGCGGGCGAGGGTGGCGGAGTGTTGGTCGGTATCGACGCCGTGGCCGGCCGCTTCGACGCCGATGAGCCGGACGCTGCGGTCGTTGACGAAGGGGTGGAAGATGCCCGCGGCGTTGCTGCCGCCGCCGACGCAGGCGACGACGGCGTCGGGCAGGCGGCCGGTTTGCTCGATCATCTGCTCACGGGTTTCGCGGCCGATGACCGATTGAAAATCGCGGACGATGGTCGGGAACGGGTGCGGGCCCATGACGCTGCCGATGATGTAGTGCGTGTGCTGCGAGGTGGCCATCCAGTCGCGCATGGCCTCGTTGATGGCGTCCTTGAGCGTGCGCTGACCGGTTTCGACGGGCACGAGCTTTGCGCCCATGAGCCGCATGCGGTAGGCGTTCAGCGCCTGGCGGCGGACATCCTCTGCGCCCATGTAGACGACGCATTCGAGGCCGAGCATGGCGCAGGCGGTGGCGGTCGCGACGCCGTGTTGGCCGGCGCCGGTTTCGGCGATGACGCGGCGTTTGCCCATGCGGATGGCGAGCAGGGCCTGGCCGAGCGTGTTGTTGATCTTGTGGGCGCCGGTGTGGTTGAGGTCTTCGCGCTTCAGGTAGATCTTCGCGCCGCCGGACATTTCGCTGAGCCGCGACGCGAGATAGAGCGGGCTGGGGCGGCCGACGTAGTGCTTGAGATAGTGGTCGAGCTGGCGCGAGAACGATGGGTCGCGCGTGGCGCTCTCATAGGCGCGTTCCAATTCGTGAACGGCGGCCATGAGCACTTCGGGGACGAACTGGCCGCCGAAGGGGCCGAATTGACCGGGGGCGGTGGACGCTGCGGGGGAGATCGTCGAAGTCATACGGCGAGTGTAGTCGCTGCGCGGGGCGCGGTGCTTTCAACTGATTTCGGCAGATCACCAGCCATCGCCGCCGCGACCGGCGGGATCGGCCGGCGCGATCAGCGGGGTGCCGATGGGGATCGGGGCGTCGCAGGATTCGGGCAGGACGAAGGCGAGCGCGTTGCGATAATCGGCTTCGAGAATTATCGCGACGCCGAGCGAGGGCGTAGCCCGGCCCACGGCGTAGGTCTGGCCGGCGACGAGCACCCCCGCGGCGTTGCGGGCGACGCGGAGGCCGAGGCGGCCGGCGGTGCGTTCGACACGGCCCGCGATGGACCACATGGGCGGCGGCACGTTATTGCCGAAGCTGTCGCCGGGCTCGAAGCGCGTGCCATCCTCGACCGGTCGGAGGAGCGAGTACTCGGTCTGCACGCGAACGACGCGGGCCAGGCCGACGGCGTGACCATCGCGGTAGACGGTGCCGACGAAATCCTTTTTCAACTGTTCGGCCTCGCCGGCGTTGATCAGGTAGCCGGCGTCGCCGAGCGAGACGATCCGGGGCACGAATCGGCCGGCCTTGAGATCGGCGGCGGTGCGGATACGGGCGGTGTCGCCGATCATCACGCCGCTGGGCGGAGTGACGACGGTGGGTGCCGATGCCGGGGTGGAAATCGGGGCGGCGGGACTGACGCGGACCATGCCGGGCGCGAGCTTTTCGGCGCTGCCGCGGGCGGGGCGCGAGCCGGCGGCGGCCGTGTTTGTGGCATCGGCCGCTGCGGGCTTGGCGGCGATCTCGCCGGTGATGCGGACGTAGCCGAAAAGATCGTCGATGCGATCGATCACGCCGAAGCCGGAGATATCGCCTTGGCGGGAGAACTCGACCTGATTGCCGGTGTGCAGGTCGTGATTGGGCGGGAGAGCGATCCAGGCGATGCGGCAGTCGACCTGCTGTTCGAGGAAGCTGACGGCGGAGAGCGCGGCACCGTCGCGGCGATCGGCGAGTCGGGGCCAGAGGGCGACGGCGCTATCGGGTTCGATCAGCACATCGGCGGCGAGGCACTGCACGCGACAGAGCGCGAGGCGATCGGAGAGATAGAGCGTGTCGAGGCGGGCGGCGGGCTGGCCGTGGATTCGCAGCCACCAGGCGTCTCCGACCTGCACGCCCTCCTCGGAACCGACGCGGAGCCAGGCGGTGTGTCCGCCCGGGCCGACGGCGAGGATGCGGGCGAAATAGTCGGCCTGCTCGGGCCAATCGACGAGCTTGCGGCGGGTGAGTTGGGCGGGAATGAGCCAGGCGGTGGCGCTGGTGTCGAAGGGCTGAAGTTGATCGGCGGGACCGGTGAAATCGACGAAGGTCGTGCCGATGGCGGAAGGCGCGAGGACGGCGAGCGGGTCGACGCCGCGGGCGATCAGCAGCAGAGCGCCCGTGGCACGCTCGGGCGGGAGCGCGACGCGGACCCGGGCGAGCCCGGCTTCGATTTGCAGTTCGCGGATGGTGTGGCGGGCGGGGGCGACGACGGGTTGGGATTGTGCGACGGCGGCGACGGCGAGGAGCCAGATGCCGAAGAGGAGAGGCGCGGCTGTTCGCGTGCGAAGCATGCACGCACTTCGGCGCGCATGCGGCGCAATGCGCCCGTTAGGCGATTGCGTCGGGCACGAATTCAGGAGTACGCCGCTGTCCATCGACCAACACTTCCGCGATGCGCCGAGACGCCAGCCCATCGCCGTACACGTTAACGACGCGGGCCATTGATTGATATGCGGCGGGGTCGGTCAGAAGTCGCGAGATTTCGTCGACGATGCGTTGACGGTTGGTGCCGACGAGCTTGACGACGCCAGTGGCGAGGGCTTCGGGTCGCTCGGTCTTTTCGCGCAAGACGAGCGTCGGCTTGCCCAGGGACGGGGCCTCTTCCTGAATTCCGCCGCTGTCGGTGAGGATGATGTCGGCCCGTCGCAGGAGGGAGACGAAGGAGTCGTAAGGCAGCGGGTCGATCAGGTGTACGCCGGGCAGACCGCCGAGGATTTCGAAGACGGGCTTCTGCACGTTTGGGTTGAGGTGGACCGGGTAGACCAGATGGACGTCGGGGAAGCGCGTGGCGATGTCGCGGAGGGCGTTGCAGAAATCGCGGAATGGTTCGCCGAAGCTCTCGCGGCGGTGGGCGGTGATGAGGACCATGCGGCCGCGCATGCCGCGCAGCGCTTCGGGCAGCGGCCGATCGGCGACGCGATCGGACATCCAGCGGAGGGCGTCGATGACGCTGTTGCCGGTGACCATGACGCCGGCGGCGGGTGTGCCCTCGCGGATGAGCGCGTCGCGGGCGGTCGCGGTGGGTGCGAAGTGATAGTCGGCGACGACGCCGGTGACGCGGCGGTTCACTTCCTCGGGAAAGGGCGCGAACTTGTCGGCGGTGCGCAGGCCGGCTTCGACGTGGGCGACGGGGATGCGGGCGAAGAAGCCGGCGAGAGCGGCGGCCATGACCGTGGCGGTGTCGCCCTGCACGACGACGACATCGGGCTTGGTCTCGTCGAAGGTATTTTTCAGGCCGGTGAGCAGGCGGGCGAGCAGCTCGGTCGGGTGCTGGCCGGCGGTCATGACCTTGAGGTCGATGTCGGCCTTTAGATCGAACGCGGCGAGGGCCGAATCGAGCATTTCGCGATGCTGTCCGGTGGCGCAGAGCGTGACGCGCACGGGCGTCGGCCAGGCGCGCAGGGTGTGCGCGAGCGTGGCGAGCTTGATGACCTCCGGGCGCGTGCCGAAGGCGAGAAGTACGTGCTTTTGCGGCATGGGGGCATGGTATTGGCGCGGTGAGCAAGCGTCGAACCAGGTGGGTCGGGCGGCGAAGGCGGAGCAGCGTGCCTCAGCGCCCGCGTCAGCCGGAGACCGGGCGCCCTGTGGACTAGCGGACCGTGATGGGAGCGTTTAGCCGGCCGTTCGCGAAGTTTCCCTTTCCGTCGTGCAGATAGCCGATCAGGTGGTACGTTCCGGGCGGCACATTCTTGGGCCGCCAGCGGTAAGACATGACGCCGGGCGCGGCGCGCAGCCCGTCGACAATGATCCATTTCTCATTGCCGTTTCGATCGGTTTCGTCGGCGTCGTAGCCGAGCGAGATCACGGTGTTTGGTCGGGCGTGGCGCGCTTGATAGCGGATCTCGATTTCGCCGTTCGAACCGAGCGGCGTCGCGGAGACCAGTTCGAACTCGGCGGGCGGCACGGCGACATCGCCGCCGGGGGCGCGCATTTTGTAGATGCGTAGTCTGCGTCGCAGCGGCGGATCGTCGAACTCTGGCAAGATCAGATCGTCGGGCAAGGGCACGAAAGCGCCGCCGGGAAAGATGCGGGCGAGTTCGTCGTCGGGATGGGCGTCGACGGCATAGTCCCATTTTTTCTGATAATCGTTGAGCTTGCCGGCTTTCAGCACTGTTTCGACGAATTCATAGCTATTGGCCAGACCGTCGGTGTTGACGCAGGTACGATCGGAGAAATAGCCGAGAATGCCGGTGCTGCCGGACCAGATGGTGGCGTCGAGCGGCAGATTGGCGCGAGCCCACTGGGCCCCGCGATAGAGATGGTAATTCCAGCCGCGCGGTTGCTCGTTGATCGTGTCGCGGATGGCGGCGAAGCGCATGACTGTCGCGCCGCCGACGAGGGCGATGGAGCCGGCAATGAGGCCATGATGGGGGAACTTGCCGCGGGAGCCGATCGCCGCTGCGAGGCAGGAGAGAGCGCCGGAGGCGAGCCATGTTCGCGGCTCGATTCCGCGGGCCGCGGGCAGCACGGCCCAAAGCCCGAGCGCGGTGAGCACAGCGGCCCCTACCAAGGGCTCGGGCAGGCGCGGCGTCGGCCGTGCGAAGAGAAAGCCGACAAGGATTGCGCCGATCAGGATGATCCAGACGAGGTCGGCTCGCAGATAGTTGACGAGTGCGCCGACGATGAGCAACGCGATGAAGCCCGGCGCGCCTCGCAAAATCGTGAGCCGCTCGAATGCGCCGCTGATGGCGGCGACCGAGACCATCGAGACGACGAACAAGGGGTGGTAGTACCAGCCGGTGGAGGAAAATCCGCCGCGGAACGCCGTCGCGTAATAGAACCAAGCGCCGACCGCGCCGGCGACGAAGGGCCAGAGTCGGCGGAACGGCGCCAGCGTCTCG